>CAJXOV010000303.1 GCA_913057815.1 uncultured Flavobacteriales bacterium | reverse complement strand
CTACACCTCTCTATTCGTCGGCAGCGTCAGATGTGTATAAGAGACAGCCTTAGCAGGTAGGTTTGTGGTCCTAGTACCTTTCTCAAATAAAATTTCTATTTCTACCAGAATAACGGATGAAGAAGATAGAAAGAGACTTAAAAATCTCATGAGAAGTATTAAACCAGCTAACTGCGGTATTATTTTAAGAACTGTAGCTCAAGGAAAGAAAGTGGCAGAACTTCATACTGACCTAGCTGATCTAATTACTAGATGGGAACTACTTTTTCAAAATTTAAAGAATGCTAAACCAGCTGAAAAAGTTCTAGGAGAGCTAGACAGAAAATCAACTGTTCTCAGAGATTTATTGACGCCTGAACACGAGGCCATTCATATGAATGACAAAGAAATGGCTCAAGAGGTGAAAGCATATGTCAAGTCCATATCTCCAGAAAAAGAAGGAATCGTCAAGCTGACCAAAAGCAATGATCTTTTCGAGAAATTCGGTATCCACCGTCAAATCAAAGCAAGTTTTGGCAAGCAAGTAATGCTGAAATCAGGTGCATATCTTATAGTAGAACATACCGAAGCTATGCATGTCATAGATGTAAATAGCGGAAATCGAAAAGGAGGAGTTAAGACTCAAGAGGAAAATGCCCTTAAAACTAACTTAGAATGTGCTGAAGAAATCGCTCGAATTCTTAAGTTAAGAGATATGGGTGGAATTATTTGCGTTGACTTCATAGATATGCAAAAAAGAGAAAACCAGAAAAAACTGGTGGACACTTTCAAGGAATTTATGAAGGATGACAAAGCGAAACATAACATCCTCCCTCCAAGTAGATTCGGAGTTGTTGAAATCACTAGACAAAGAGTTAGACCTGAAACAGATATTACTACAACTGAAGTGTGCCCTTCATGTAAAGGTTCTGGAAAAATTGAAGCTTCTGTTCTAATTACTGACGAAATAGAAAGAGCTTTATCTACAATAAATAAGAATGGTAAAAGCACTTCGATTACTATGCTAGTTCACCCTATGCTTGAAGCATTCGTTAAAAGAGGCTGGCTTTCTAGCATTCTTAAAACATGGAGAAAGAAGTATGGATTTAAAATTTCAGTAGATTCTAGTACTACTTTAGAACTTCTGGAAGTGCACTATTATGATCAAAACCAAGAAGAGCTAGATCTAAATAGCACCAATAAGCAGACTTAAATTTTTCCAAGGCAAATCGAATAAATCACCGATAATTTCATTTGTAACACACCCTTTAAACATATAAACGCCTTCCCTAAATCCAGGGTTGGCTTTTATTATTTTATCCACACCTCCTTCATTTCCCATCTCTATTAAAATAGGGGCGAAGATGTTACTGAGGCCATAACTGGCCGTCTTACTAACCCTAGACGCTATGTTAGGTACGCAATAGTGAATTACATCATGCTCTACAAATGTAGGGTGATCATGATTGGTGATTCTACTAGTTTCAAATACTCCTCCTTGATCAATGCTAACATCAACTAAGACCGATCCAGATGGCATATTTTCTATCATAGTTTCACTAACTACACAAGGAGTTCTGCCAAAAGGAGCTCTTAAAGCGCCTATAGCCACATCGGCTGACTTCAAAGCCTCAGAGAGTATCTTAGGCTGAATAGTTGAGGTCCATAACTTATGCCCAACATCATTCTGCAATCTTCTAAGTTTAAAAAGGCTATTATCAAATATTTTAACGCTACATCCTAAGCCTAAAGCTGCTTTAGTGGCATATGCTCCCACGGTTCCTGCCCCTATAATAACAACCTCTGTAGGATGCACTCCCGAAATTCCACCAAACATTAAGCCTTGACCATCATTAGCATTACTGAGGTATTCACTGGCAATTAGCACACTAGTATTTCCTGCTATTTCTCCCATAGCTCTAACTACTGGATAAATACTATCACTGTCCTTAATGTAATCCCATGCAATGGCTGTTATCTTTTTCTGCATCATCACCTCCAAAGACTCTTTTGGCTGTAAGGTCATTTGTAAAGCGGAAAACAAAAACTGATTACCTCCCATCATTTTCACTTCTTCTAAAGAAGGAGGAGCTACCTTAAATACAATATCTGATTGGAAGACCTTTTCCCTTTCATAAACAATCTGAGCTCCTGCCTCGCTGTAATCATTATCAGAGAAGTGAGATAATTTTCCGGCTGATGCTTCAACCAAAATTATATGTCCATTATTCACCAACAAGCCTACGGCTTCAGGTGTTAACGCCACCCTCTTCTCCTGAAAAGAAGTTTCTTTAGGAATTGAAATTGTAAGATTATTTCTTCTCTTCTTTACAGCCAAAAGCTCTTCCTGTGGCATCAGCTGTGCCTGTTCAGCCAGAGCTTTAATTCTTTTATTGTCACCCATAACAGTGTAGTAGATTTAAAGGTATTTCGGTGTGATAAGATACAAATTTCAAGAAAACTCTATTAGTCTAGAATCACCTTCTATAGTAATGCTAATGTTTTTTTCAGATCCTAGGAAAAAAGATGATCCAATTTCGGGCCATTCGATAAAAACATAAGCCCCTCGATCTAGATATTCTTCGAAACCCAAATCAAACAACTCTTCTTCATCTTTAAGACGATATAAATCAAAATGATAAACTAAATTTCCAGAAGTAGTTTGGTATTCATTTACAAGTGAAAAGGTAGGGCTAGAAACACTTTCGTCTACACCCAGTTTTTGGCAGATCAGCTTGACTAAAGTAGTCTTGCCTGCTCCCATATCACCCGAAATTAAACAAACACATGGTTCCGAATTTTGCTCTACCCATTTTACAGCGGTAGATTCTAAATCAATGAGAGAATGGACTCTTAAGTTCATTTATCTAGGAATCAGCTTGACAAATGGTATGATCACTTCTTCCATTGAAATTCCTCCATGCTGGAATGTCCCTCCATAATGCTTTACAAAATGATTTAAGTTATTAGGATATACAAAGAAGTCATTTTTCATGGCGAATATAAAACTAGAGCTAATATTCTCTTTAGGTAAATACGCATTCTCGGGTTTAGGAATTTCAAAAACTTCAGAAGCCTTATAGTTTAAATTTTTACCCGTCTTATACCTTAGATTAGTATTAGTAGCTCTATCTCCCACTACTTTTACTGGGTGGTCTACCTGAATAGTTCCATGATCAGTGGTAATTATCAATTTCGATCCGTTGTGAGCTATTTTCTTCAGTAATTCTAATAATGGCGAGTGCTCAAACCAGGAAAGAGTTAAAGATCTATATGCAGATGAGTCACTTGCAAGCTCCTTAATCATATCCATTTCAGTTCTAGCATGCGATAACATATCTACAAAATTGTAGACTACTACATTAAGCTTATTCTTAGTTAGTTCATTGAACCTTTCATTCAACTTTTTACCATAATTCAAGTTTAGTACTTTGTTATAGCTGAATGGAATGTTCAGCCCTAAGCGTTGCAAATTTTTCTCGAGAAGCTCTTTTTCGAATTTATTCTTCCCTCCTTCATCATTCTCACCAACCCAAAACTGAGGATACATTTTCTGAATTTCGGAAGGCATTAAACCAGAGAACAATGCATTTCTAGCATACTGCGTGGCAGTAGGCAATATAGAGAAAAACATATCTTCCTCTTCTACTCTAAAGTATTCGTTTATAGCAGGCTGAAGAGCCTTCCATTGATCGAATCTTAGATTATCAATTACCACTAAAAAAGTACTCTCATTATTTCCACCCTTTAACTCAGGTTGAATTCTATCCTTAAAAAGTGTGTGACTCATTGTAGGCGCATCTTCATCACCGTCAAGCCAATCTATATAGTTATCCTTTATAAATTTAGAAAACTGTGTGTTGGCCTCTTCCTTTTGCGTTGCAAAAATACCTTCCAAAGCTTCGTCTTCAGTACCATCTAATTCAAGATCCCAATAGACCAATTTCTTGTACAACTCCTTCCAATCATCCACATCCAACCTACCCATTAGCTGCATACTGATCTCTCTGAATCTGTCTCTTATACACATCTGACGCTGCCGACGAATAGAG
>CAJXOV010000302.1 GCA_913057815.1 uncultured Flavobacteriales bacterium | reverse complement strand
GATTTCAGACTCTTTTAATAAGCTTTTATCTTTTACGGAATTAATAGCATTAACCTCAGCATGAGGTCCTCCAAATATCTGATGATAACCTTCTCCAATGATCAGTCCTTTATGCACAATCACAGCTCCTACTAATGG
Source organism: uncultured Flavobacteriales bacterium (assembly GCA_913057815.1). Classification (GTDB taxonomy): domain Bacteria; phylum Bacteroidota; class Bacteroidia; order Flavobacteriales_D; family Sanyastnellaceae; genus ASP10-05a. The sequence goes on along the minus strand of CAJXOV010000302.1, from coordinate 3,900 downwards.
ATTGGGTGAAGTGCTACCAAGTCCTTTTTGTGCCAATTGGAGGCAGCGCTTCATATAATATTCAGAATTCACAGAGGTTATGGTCGTTTACCTTTAGCTGCTTGAAGGGTATTAATCATTAAGGAGGCTATGGTCATAGGGCCAACACCACCTGGAACAGGAGTAATATAACTAGCTTTGTTTTTTACATTTTTATAATCAACATCACCACTCAACCTCCAACCTCTTTCTCTTGAATCGTCATTTACTCTGGTGGTTCCCACGTCAATAATAACAGCATTTTCTTTGACCATATCGTCAGTGACAAATCCAGGCTGACCAAGAGCCACTATTAGAATGTCAGCCATTTTAGTTAGCGTTTCTAAGTTTTTAGTTCTGCTATGTGTCAGAGTTACAGTGCAATTTCCAGGATAAGAATTTCGAGAGAGCATAATACTTAAAGGAGTTCCTACTATGTGACTTCGGCCTATAACAACACAGTGTTTACCAGTAGTTTCTATTTCATACCTCCGGAGTAATTCTAAAATTCCAAATGGTGTAGCTGGTTTGAAACAGTCTATTCCCGCTACCATTTTACCCATGTTTACAGGGTGAAAACCATCTACATCTTTATCTGGTGAGATAGCTTCTAAAATCTTTTGTTCGCTAATATGTTTGGGAAGAGGTAACTGAACAATGTATCCGTCTATTTCGGGATTATGATTCAATTGATCCACTATTTCTAAGAGTTCAGTTTCAGTTATAGAGTTGTCTTTTTCTATGAGAGTACTTTCGAAACCAACTTCGGTACAAGCTCTCATTTTTCCGCCTACATATGATTGGCTGCCACCATCACTGCCGATTAAAACTGCAGCTAAGTGAGGAGTCTTAAATCCATCTTTTTTTAATAGGTCTACTTTCTCCTTTATTTCAGCTCTTATTTGAGCAGCAGTAGCTTTTCCGTCTATTCTGATACTCATCTTTATTTTTTCATTCCGCCCATACTTTTCATAAGGCCTTTCATATTCTGTTTGTTAGACATGAGTTTCATCATCTTCTTGGTTTCTTGGAACTGCTTAAGAAGCTTGTTTACGTCTTCTACACTACATCCACTACCTGAAGCAATTCTCTTTTTTCTGCTGGCATCTATTAAATCAGGAGAAACACGTTCTGCATTGGTCATAGATTGAATGATAGCTTCAATACCTTTAAATGCGTCATCATCTATGTCAACATTCTTCATGGCCTTTCCCATTCCTGGGATCATCCCTAGAAGGTCTTTCATATTTCCCATCTTTTTGATCTGCTGAATCTGACTGATGAAGTCATTAAAATCAAAAGTGTTTTTTCTTATTTTTTTCTCAAGTTTCTTAGCTTCCTCTTCATCGAACTGCATTTGAGCTCTTTCTACAAGAGAAATAACATCACCCATTCCTAGGATTCTGTCAGCCATTCTATTCGGATGGAATACATCTATAGCATCCATCTTTTCACCTGTACCTATAAACTTAATTGGCTTATTTACTACACTTTTAATAGATAGAGCAGCACCACCTCTAGTATCACCATCTAATTTGGTGAGAACTACACCGTCAAAATTTAATCTTTCATTAAATGAAGCAGCCGTGTTTACTGCATCCTGTCCAGTCATAGCATCTACAACGAATAGAGTTTCAGAAGGATTAATAGCATTTTTGACATCTGCTATCTCTGTCATCATCTGCTCATCTACAGCTAAACGTCCGGCAGTATCTATGATTACTACATTAAAACCATTGCTACGCGCATGAGCTATGGCATTTGTAGAAATAGAAACAGGGTTCTTGTTTTCTCGTTCAGAATAAACCTCTACCGCTATAGCTTCTCCTAACACATGAAGTTGATCAATGGCAGCAGGTCTGTATATATCACAAGCTACTAAAAGTGGCTTTTTCCCTTTTTGAGTTTTAAGATAATTAGCTAATTTCCCAGAAAAGGTAGTCTTACCAGAACCCTGTAAACCTGACATTAGAATTATTCCAGGATTTCCTGAATAATCTATTTCCGCAGTTTCACCACCCATTAAGGAAGTAAGCTCTTCTTGAGCTATTTTAACCATTAACTGGCTTGGCTTAAGGGAAGTAAGCACATCTCTTCCTAGCGCTTTCTCTTTTACTTTAGTAGTAAAGTCCTTGGCAGTCTTAAAGTTCACATCGGCATCTAGTAGTGCTCTTCGAACTTCTTTTAGCGTCTCGGCTACATTAATTTCTGTGATTTGACCATGTCCTTTAAGAACACTGAAGGCCTTTTCTAACTTATCTTGTAGGTTATTAAACATTCTCTTTCTCTGTGCTAATTATTCCGCAAATTTAAGGAATAGATAAGAGACAATTCGTATAACTTTTGAACCTTGGATAATAATATAATTATTCTTTTACCCAGAACGTAAATAGCTTATGTGCAAGGTTTGGATTTTTGTTCCGTTATCTAGATAAATCGATATATGGAATTTCAAGAACTTGTACAGATTATACTTTTAAGCTTAATTACTTTAGGTGTAGTTATACTTATCTTATTGAATAGTAAGAAAAGAAATAATGAAGTGCTCAGAGCGGTGGAAAAGCAGATTCATTTTCAACTAAGTGAAAATAGGAAGGAATTAAACTCTTCTTTAAAGGACAATAGAGAGGAACTTACATCCAGTGTATTGGCGTTGACTTCGAATTTAGAAGTAAAGTTGGGTAAACTAACTGAGATTCAATCCGAGGATGCTTTTAAAAATAGGTCAGAACAGTCTAAAGTTTTAAATGAGTTTAAAATGTCGTTTCAAGAAAACGTGGATTCTTTTAAAGCGTTGCAACGCGAAAAATTTAATGAACTAGGACAGAAGCAAGAACGGATGCTAGAGTCTACAGAAAAAAAGCTAGAAGAAATGCGGGTGACGGTAGACGAAAAGCTGCATAAAACTTTGGAGGAAAGACTTGGACAGAGTTTTAAACTGGTAAGTGAAAGGTTAGAAGCCGTGCAAAAAGGCTTAGGTGAAATGCACAATTTGGCCAATGGAGTAGGTGATCTAAAAAGAGTGCTCACTAATGTAAAGACAAGAGGTGTATTGGGAGAAATACAACTAGGGAATATATTGGAACAATTATTAACTCCAGATCAATACGACTCTAACGTAAAAACCAGTTCCAGGTACAATGGTCAAGTGGAATTCGCAGTAAAAATGCCAGGAAATAAAGGTGAGCAATCTATTTACCTTCCCATAGATGCTAAGTTTCCGCAGGAAGATTACATACGACTACAAGAGGCATATGAAAATGGAGACAAAGCAGGTATAGAAAGTTCCTTAAAATCTTTAGTACGAACGGTTAAACAATTCGCTAAAGATATTCAGGATAAATACCTAGACCCTCCCAATACTACCGATTTCGGAATTATGTTTTTACCTATAGAAGGATTATACGCAGAATTAGTTCGACAGCCTGACTTGCTCACTTCACTGCAGAGAGATTATAAGATAGCGTTGACAGGACCTACTACGCTCTCAGCTTTTTTGAATAGTTTACAGATGGGTTTTAAGACTTTATCTTTACAAAAAAGGAGTAGTGATATTCATAAAACACTAGAGGCTGTGCGCACTCAGTTTGGGCTCTTTGGAAAAGTTTTGAGAAAAGCTCAGGATAGAATTAAACAAGCCGACCAAGAAATAGAAACATTGGTAACCACTAGAACAAATGTGATGTTCTCCAAACTAAAAGGGATAGAAGATCTACCGTTAGGAGATAGTGAGCAAATTTTAGAGTTGAATGAATAAGTAGACTAGATATAAATGTTTTGAAACTGACTACATTAGCCACTTTAAATGGAGGCATGTTATTTGATATAACTACAATAAACCTATAAAGCTTGAGTACAACAGAAATTGAAATATCAGAAAAA
>CAJXOV010000301.1 GCA_913057815.1 uncultured Flavobacteriales bacterium | reverse complement strand
CAGTATCACTGGGCGCTTTTTGTTTATCACTGGTTTCTATTACACTCCAAATAAAGAGTGTTTATTCTAGTGAATTAGCGTTGCAACGCTTATTTAACAAGGACTTTTTTCAAGAAACACGCTAAGAGAAGTATTCTCACTCAGGCATACTTCAGTCGCCTACTACGAGATAAGCTTGTGTTGATTAGCATTATAGACCATTAGGATCAAAAGTCTAGAACAAAAAAAACTGTACTTCCTATAAGGAAGTACAGTTTAAATATTATCTCTTAAGCTTCTTTAGGAAGCTTTTAAACTCAATGTTTAGTTCAATACTTCAATTCTAACAACTTTTTCAGAATCCTGATTCTTAAGTTTTACAAAGTATTTTCCAGAAGATAAACCAGCTGTAGAAACAGTAAGCTTATTGCCTTCTGATCTAAAGTCTGAATTCTCTATAACTCGACCTAACTGATCATACATGATCACCTCGTATTTAGCTATATCTGAATGTTCTATAATAAAATTATCACCTTTAGAAACTGGGTTTGGATAAACCTTTAATGATTCAAAAGAAAGCTCATTAACTACTAAGAAAGTATCTAATTGGATACTGAAAAAGTCAACAAGATTCATTTCATTCATGCTATTTCCGTACACATCTTCGGCATTAGATATAGCAACATCGATGTAAGCCAACGGAGTCAAATTCTCTTCTACGTCAAAATCAAATCTATAAGTAGTTCCAGTACCGAACCATCCAGAATTTTCAGTGTTTAGTGTCATACTTGGCAGTGGATCTTCAACAGGAAATGATATTTCTGGAAGAATATCCGTATTTACCTCTTCATCGAATAACACAAATACTTGAAAACCACTTACACCACTATTATCATTAGTTACGTTATTCGGCTCTGCAAATGCGATTCCATCTGGACTTCTATTATCCACTATAATGGCAGACTCTTCTTCCCACAGATTAGCCACATTTCCAGCTAAATCTTGAGCCATTGATAACTGTAGAGATAACACTTCTTCCTCATTCTCATCGGAGATATCATGTAAAGATTCAAAAATCTGAGGGTTCACCCATCCAGTTGAACCATTAGGTGTTAGTGAACTCGGAGTAAGAGGTGTGAACACTACATTAGTAGAAAGGTCTTCGTTCATAGCCTCGTCATACTCAATCACTATACTAAGCTGATTATTCGTTTCTGATTCATTAATAAGAGTTGTATTGATAGTCACATCACTAATAGTAGGTGCTTTAGTATCTATAGAAAATTCATCAGTATAATCTGTTTGTTCACTTGTATTACCCGCATCATCAACGATACCCAATACTGAAACATCAATATCAGAAAGCTCTAAATCTGTGTCTAACAGATCGTAAACAAACTGGTATTCATTCATTCCATTGAAATTACTAGCTGTAGTGTTTAAAGTAAGTGCAGCAGATGGATCTTCTATAGGGAAGATTATAGTTGGAATTTCATCCGTATCAAAATCATCATCAATTTGAACAGTAACGCTAAAACCTTCTGGAATAGCATTCGATTCATTAGCCATAACCGTGCTTATTACAAAGCTAGTTAACGAAGGTGCCTTGGTATCTATATACGTATTTAAAATTACATCTTCTAAGACTACTGGGTTACCAGCTAAATCTACAGCATCAGTAACGCTTAGTGTCATAGCGTATAATTCTTCATCTGCATCAAGAACAGAATACGCTACAGCAAACTGGGTATCACTAATCCACTCAGGCTGTCCCATTTGTAACTGAAGACTGTTAGTTGTAGGATCCTCATTTGTAAAAGCTACACTTGGTATGTCGTCTCCCATATCTTCAGAAAATGACATCAGTAAGTTGATGTTTTGACCTACCAGCCCTTCATTTATATTATCTGCAAAGAATGCTCCACTTACAATAGGGTTTTCAGTATCGATAACGAATGCATCTCCAAGCATAAAGACTTGTTGAACATCTCCTTCGAAATCTTGTCCTCCTGTAATTTCAGCTTGAACATCTAAATCTGTAAAGTTGTTGTCTACTGTGCTATAAGTCCAGATATATGAATTAGACGAAGACCATGCGCCAGATATCTCAGTTAAAGTTCCTGTTAAATCTTCTGTAAACTCTAATGTTGGTTCGAAAGCAGGATCCATTGGTAAGTTATATGTTACCTCTATAGTTAAATCAGTTCCTGCAAACGCATCATTTATCAAATCCGAGTTAGTAGTACTCAGTACCACTCTTGGTTGTAATGGATTTGCTAAATCTGTTACCAGATTATAAACTCTTTCTCCAATCTTAGTTCCTATTTTTCTTCCAGGAATATCGTCAAGTGGCGGGTGTATCCCACCAAAAATTCTAGATAAACTGCACTGATCAGAAGCATCTTTATAAGTAGCCCACTGAAGTTCCATATCCACACTAGGTCCAGTTTCAAAAACTAAAAAGTCATTTTGCGGAGCTGGAAACACACCCATTCCCCCTGGAAAATAATCATCACCAGTCATGAATGAAAGTAAATCTGCCGCTGCTTTAGAAAAAGTAGAATGTCCAGAAACATATCCCGCAAAAGGCGGAGATACAAAAGTTGGTCTTTGATAAGGCCACCAATTTTCAGTTAAAATCCAATCTACTCCAGCTAAAGTACTATCCTGAACACCATCTATGATGTTTCCCGCAGTATCAATATGATCTAAAAAATCAGGTCCTTTCCAAGACTTAACCTTCATTTTGTTCAGGTGTTCTTGACTAACTCCAACTAAAGGATCATCAACCTCCACCAATTCAATGTAACCTGGAATCAATGGTAGACCCTCTGGATCATAACTTGGTAAACTAGAATCACTACTCTGTCCATGGTCACCCATATATCTAATTGAAGAAATAGGTCTAGTATAATCATACCATCCTTTTATTCCCCAAGCAGCTATAGCACAATCATGCATAGCGCCACCTAAAGCAAAGTAAGTTTTAATATCCCATTCAAGATCGTCCAATTCCGATCCCTGACCATTCCATTTTTTTTCTAGTAATGGATGATCACTGACATAATTTAAAATTGTATACCAGTGACCTGGAGGAGTTTCCGAACTTGGACCATCAGCCCAAAACTCAGCCAAAACTCTACCATAATCGCCTATTGGAACCATTTGCTCTTCATAAGGCATTCCTGTTATAGGGTTTAAATCATGTCCTTCAGATCCATCTAGACCATCGAAGTAATTATAAAACTCTGAAAGGTCAGCGATACTATTCGTTTCTGGATATTCACCAACATTTCCAATTCCATTAGGTGAAGCGTCTATCATAACTCCGTTTGTGTGGTCTAATAAAGAAGACCAAACAGCTACCATAGAATGGTTCCATTTGTACTCATCTGTAATTCCATTTTCAAATCCAGCATTATCCATATAAGATGGTGGTCCTGGATCACAATAAACTTGGTAGATATTTTCATCTCTAAAATGTATTGTCTTATCCTCATCTGTTAGTGAAAACGGTACTACGTTTCCCCACTCAGGACTTAAGAAGTCAGGTGTATTAATAGGTAAAGGATTTCCCAACTGATCTACAGCCACTATTAATGTTAGAGGCTGCCAACGGTTAGGGTCGATCATATCAGGATTCCCAGGAAAATTAGTTACCAAGTCATAATCTCCTCCGTCATGAATAGATTCGTAATATTGATTATCATATCCGTCATCTTCAAAAGATCCATCAATCATACCGAAAGCTATGATTTGTTCTGCTATATAATTACCTAGAGCTGATGGTCCATCTACTTCATAATCTATAGATGTATCATCTGTAGCATAACCTAGATCATTCATTAAACCATCTAGAGCCGCTAGCACTTCAACTTCATTAGTGCTTGGAAGGTCTCCATACCTGTGAGACAAAATTCTATAGGCTGCATACGAGATAGCTTCTTCACGAGCTGCTTCTATTTCCTCTGGTGTACCAGGCATAATTACTCCGTTAAAAGGAATAAAATTTCCTCCTACACTCTTTCCAAGGAAATAAGGTTGAGAAATTAAATCATAAGC
>CAJXOV010000300.1 GCA_913057815.1 uncultured Flavobacteriales bacterium | reverse complement strand
GAGTAGTAGATGGTATGCTTGGCGGTACTTTCGTGAAGCGAGTGGCTGAATACTTAGAAAATTTTGATGTAAACAGAGAATTGTAAAACTATTACGCCCGAATCAACTGATTAGTAGGCATAATTGTTACCTTTATCTCTTTAAAGACTATACTAATAATTAATACAATGAAAAAAGGAGTAGCACTTTTATTTTTCTCTCTTTTAATACTCGGAGTTCGAGCCCAAATGTCAGGGTCACAATTCAACTCTAAATTCATAGAAGCTAACCAGTTAATGGAAGAGAAGCTATGGAACCGAGCATCAAATATTTGGTCAGAATTAATCTTACAGGATCAATTTAATGGCAATGTTAACTACAAGTTAGGATACTGCTTGTTAGAAACAGCCAATAGAAAAATTGAATCTTTAAAGTATTTAGAGACTGCAGTTCAATCAGGAATAGCTAAAAACTATGACCCTTTCGATCCAAACGAAAAGAAGGCTCCTGTAGAATCACAATATTATTTGGCTAGAGCTCTTCATTTGGATTATCAAATGGATAAAGCAATAGCTACTTACAATCAGCTTTTAGCTGACATCTCTGATAAACATAGGTTAGTTCCTCTGGCTGAAAGGCAAATAGAGATGTGTAATCAAGCTATTTTCCAAGTTAACAATCCTCAGAATTATGAGATTTCTAACGTTGGTTCTGTAATTAACAACAGCTATAATGATTATGGTCCAGTAATATCACTGAATGAACAAACGCTTTTCTTTACTTCTAGGAGAGTAAGAAATGACAGTACCAACATCAATATTACAGATGACGATACTGGAGAAAATAAAGAGGATATCTACGTAAGTTATAAGAATCAGGCTAACGAATGGCAAGAGCCAGAATTACTGAACATTAACACAGATCAGCATGCTGCTTCTATTAGTGTTTCTCCTGATGCACAAACTTTATACATCTATTATGATGAAGGCGGAAATGGAGACATTTACAAAAGTCAATTAGTTGGAGAGAGTTGGACATCTCCTGAACCTATGGGATCTGATATTAATTCTTCAGCTTGGGAAACACACATTACTGTTTCTAGTGATGAGAAAACACTTTACTTTATTTCAGATAGAGAAAATGGATACGGTGGAAGAGATATTTACAGATGTGTTAAACTACCTACTGATGAATGGAGTAAGGCCCTTAATGTAGGACCGGCTCTTAATACACCTTACGATGAAGATGCTGTTTTCTTATCTGCTGATGGAAAGACATTATACTTCTCATCTAATGGTCATACAAGTATGGGAGATTTCGACATCTTCTTTTCAACACTTGGTGATGATGGTGAATGGTCTAAACCAGAAAATTTAGGTTATCCGTTGAATACAACTGATGCAGATGTTTTCTTCTATCCTACAGCTGCCAATAACAGAGCTTATTATTCTTCAAGAAAAGAAGGCGGATTTGGTTTAAAAGACATCTATGTGATAGACATGCCTGAATCTGATAGAGTTTCTGATCTATCTGTTCTTAAAGGATATGTGTATCCTGCTGAAGGAGATAAACTACCTGAAAACTGCCTAGTGGTAGTTACTAATAAGAACACTGGTGAAGTAACAGAATATAAGGTTAGACAAAGAGATGGTAGTTATGTAGCTATCCTTCCTCCATGTGTAGCTTATGAAATTGAGTATTTCGTTAATGATGAATTGGTAGAAGAAGAATTTATCAATGTTCCATGTGAGTCAGGATATCAGACTATAGACAAAGAAGTTTTCTTACTTCCGGTACAGTTAGATAAGGACACACCAGATGTAGCTATCACAGGAGAAGGAACTCCATGTGATGAAGAAATTGAAAAACTTCAAGCTCAAATCAATTTATTGACCAATAAACTACTTGAGAAGAAAGACGACACTCCTGATTCTCCAATTTCATCAACGTTCGATGCCGTTAATACAGAAGCAGAATACTCTAGGTACTTTGTTTATGACTTCAATGATTTTGGATTGCAAGAAAGCAAATTCGAAGAATTTTCAGACAACTTAAAAAAGATTATCGATATCAAAGGAGAAGCTGAAGTATTCGTAGAGGCAAGTGCTTCATTCGTTCCTTCATCTAGATACTCTAATAACCAATTACTGGCTAACTCTAGAGCTGACAAAGCTAAAAAGCAGATTTTAGAAGCTGCTAAGAAAAGAGGAATTGATACTAAGAAAATAACTTTTACTACGCCATCGGCTAAAGTTCAAGGACCTTCTTATAAGAATGATGCTAAGCAAAATAGAGCTACTTATGAGCTTTATCAATACATCAAAGTATCAGCTAAATAATAACATTACAACATAAAGAGGGCTGTATCAGCTAAGCCGATACAGCCCTTTTTTTACCTTCAAATCTGGCCTTTCCGAGTACCAAATTTGAAGTCTACTACTCTACCTATTTATTAAACGAACTTAAATCGAGTTTGGTATATAATTCCAATTCTACTTATCAACATGCAGTTAAATCTTAAAAAACCATTAGTATTCTTTGATTTAGAAACAACAGGTATAAACGCTTCTAAAGACAGAATAGTAGAAATAGCCTGCGTTAAAGTCATGCCAGATGGAACCATCATCACTAGACCTGAGAAAGGCGGTGACCAATCTAGGTTTCTAGTAAACCCTGAAATTCCTATTCCAGCAGAAACAAGTGCTATACACGGGATTTATGATGAGGATGTGGCTGACCAACCAACTTTTAGACAAATAGCCAAAGGTCTCTTCAAATTTCTTCACGATTGTGACCTGGCAGGATTCAACTCGAACAAATTTGATATTCCGCTTTTAGCAGAAGAGTTTATGAGAGTAGGTGTTGACTTCAGTATGGAAGGTAGAAATGTATTGGATGTTCAGGTGATTTTTCACATGATGGAAAAAAGAACATTAGCGGCTGGATATAAATTCTACTGTGATAAAGAACTTTCTGGAGCTCACGAGGCTCTTCCTGACACCATGGCTACTTATGAAATTCTAAAAGCTCAAATTGAGCGATATAAAGATGTAGAAGTAGAAAATGACAAAGGGGAAATGATAAAGCCTGTACAAAATGACATGGAGGTTTTACATAACACTAGTCAACGGCATAAAGTAGCTGATTTTGCAGGGAGATTGGTTTATGATGCTGATGGTGATGTCTGCCTTAACTTCGGTAAATTCAAAGGAGATAAACTAACTGCAATCTTCGAAAAAGAAAGAGGTTATTATGCCTGGATGATGAATGGTGATTTCGCTTTGTACACGAAGAAAAAGCTGACTGAAGAACACGACAAGTGGAAAGCTGCTAAGACTTCTTAAGAAGCTCCACAAACCATTTCAGTTTTAACAACTGGAACAACCACAAGTGTTTTCCCTTGGATACTAAACTTTTGTGAAAAACATTTTCCAACAGAGCTATCAATGGCATCATTAGAAATAATGTCTTTGATGATTTTAGCTTCTCAAAAACCCTGATTACACCTGAATAATGTCGTGTAATTTTATTCTGATTATAAAGCAACAACAAGCTCTCTAATCCTTCCTTCGTTTTCTGAATAAAAACCTCGTTTGATTCCAGACCAGCGTGAATAGCCGGATTATCGATATGTACTATTTCAATAACATCTTCCAACAGTTCTTTCCCTAAAAGCGTATCCTCATGACCATATAAAGTAAGAGATTCATCGAAAGGATGTTTTTCAAAAACTTCTTTCTTGGCCATGAAATTACCTGTCATAAATGATCCATAAGGTTCTTCACTCCTATCTTGTGCAGTTCTAGCCTCGTACTTCTTTCCGTAATTCCATCTTAGTTTATATGAATCTGCAGGAGCAGACTTTTGATACTCTATACCACCACAGATGACAGAGGCCAATTCTAACTTAGATAAGTAATTCTTAATAAAATTTGAATTAGAAATTTCCATATCCGCATCTAAGAACAACACGTTTTTATGAGTAGCTAAGCTTACTAACTTATTTCTACTCCTGGCTCTTCCGAGGTTTGTTTCATTCTTTATCCAATTCAGACTTTCTAAG
>CAJXOV010000299.1 GCA_913057815.1 uncultured Flavobacteriales bacterium | reverse complement strand
TCGTCGGCAGCGTCAGATGTGTATAAGAGACAGTAGATGGGAATGTTATTACACATGATTCTCATGACATAGTGGTAACTTCAACAGGAGAGGTTTATGTAGCTCTAATCTCAGATCCGCTCTTACAATCTATAGATGTTTATACTTTGACAGGTGATGAATGGGTTTTGATACATCAAAATGTAGCTAATGGGCCTGCTTTGTCCGTGGATATGGAGTTTGATTCAGCAGATAATTTGTATGTCACATATCTGGATCAGAATCAGTCAAATAAGCTTACTACTAAAAAACTAGTTGGAAATGAATGGGAGTTTATTGGGCAGCCTGGTTTTTCTAGCGTTGCAAACGACTTTGAATTTTCCTTTTTAGAGGATGATGTCCCTTTTGTGGTTTATTCTGACTTAGTCAATTCAAGAAAGTGTACCTCTAAGAAGTATGAAAACACAGTAGGAGTGGAAGAGTTAATTTCGAATAAGTTTCATCCTGTATATCCGAATCCTGTGGAAGACTTAGTTCATTTCGAAGGTGAAAACTTTGAGAGTGTTACCATCCTTAATAGTGAAGGGAAGTTCATATTGAATCATAAAGTAAAAGCAAACGTTCTAAATGAAATAGATGTTTCGACTTTGGAAAAAGGAGAGTATTACCTTCGTTTTTCTGGTTCAAAGAATAAGTCTGCTAGGATTGTCAAACTCTAATAGGAACTATGACTCTAAGCTAATTTCTTTTCTGATTTTGCTTAAAAATTCCTTTGTTATCCCTAAATAAGAAGCTATTAGATATTGCGGTATGCGTTGTTCAAACTGAGGATACTTCTTTCTGAATTCTATATAACTTTCTTTAGCCGTTAAGCTGAAATTATTTACCAATCTTTTCTGTGCATTCACATAGGCGCTAGAGTATAAATCAGTCAAAAACTTTTCAAACAATGGGATTTGAGCATGAAGAGCTTCATAGTTTTTTTTGGAAAAATGTACAACAGTCGTGTCTTCTAAGCACTTTACAGAATAATCAGAAGGAGCGTTAGTAGTAAAACTGGCTAAATCACCGGTCCACCAATCCTCTATAGCAAAGGCCACCACATGTTCACTTCCATTTTTATCAGTGTGATATGTTTTAACACATCCTTCTATGACGAACGATGTTTTTTTACAGACGTCTCCTTGTTCTAGCAGAAATTCTCCTTTTTTTAGGAATTCGGTGTTTAACTCTGATTGAATAAATGATTTATCATTTTCAGTCAGAATAATGCGTTTCGAAAGGTGGGTTATGAGTAAAGAAATATCCATTCAGTTGTAAATCTACAATACCAGATGGTTTAGACAAAGGATTCTCTCTTTTGATTTTATACTGATCGTTCTATTCAGCTGTGTACAACTGGCTAAGCAAATTGCTGAAATTTGCAACTTTTATGGATGACTGGCTTTCTAGATCGTTGGCTTGATCTTTTAGAGCAATGCTCTTTTTGTTTTTGCCGCGTTGTTTTTCTATTGATTCCAATTGTATAGCAGGGACAGAGCTATTACCGATCAAGGTTCTACTATCATACTCTGTTATAGAAATATCTGCTTCAGAGTCATTATATATAACATTAGTAGCAGGTTCCATAGAAGCATCATCCGCCAAGCCATTAGCAAATTTGGCTGTTTCACTAGTCGTTGCCTTTAACTCATCTATAGATGAGTTATCTGTGGCTGTAACATCGATGGTAGAGCCATTAAAGAATAATTCGTTAGTTGATTTTTCCATTGTTACATCTTCAGCTACATATAATCCGGCATCGTCATTGACAAGAGTTTCATTGTCCATTTCTAATTCCCGAGCTAGCTCACTGTTGTCTCTATCTATTTGCAAACTCTTTAGTTCTGAAGAAGCATTATTGGAATTACTATCTTCAATTGCTACGCTTACTTTGTTTTCAGTTTTTTCTTTAGTGTCTTTAATCTCTTCTTTTTCAATTAGATTTTTTTCGATTGAATCTATTTCCGTTTTTTTCTCAGCTACTTGTGCAGTTCTATCCGCAGGAGAAAAAGTAGCTACATAAAACCCTGAAGTAACTATAAGAGCTAAAGAAGCCAGTTGAAATGCTGGTCGAGAAAATAAGGCCTTGTTGGTATCCCAGAACCAAACCCAAAACCCAATTTTAGAAGTTTCTTCTTCTTCCTCAAGAGGAATAGCTTTCTTGCTTTCAAAAGCCGCCATAAGAGCATTTTTTGAGCTTTCTTTGGGTATAATGGAAGGTTCTAGCTCAGGAAGTGTGCCTAAAGCATCATACGTATCTCTCATCGAGTCATACTCCAAGTCATTCTCTACAAACTGGAGTACAAACGCTTTTTCCTCAGGAAGAAGTTGTGAAAAGGATTTCTCCTGTAGTAACTTCTCCAAGTCTTCTGGGTCGTATGTAAATCCTTGATCCATTTTATTGAATTATTGTATTAATTATGAGAGTTAGACAGGCTATGTTTTTATAATGTCCTAATTTTTGATTGAGCTGCTTAACCGTATAGAATATTCGAGACTTTACTGTGCCTTCACTACATTCTAAAACTTCACTTATTTCTTTTATGCTAAGTCCTTGTTTAAACCGCATAATGAAGGTTGATCTTTTTACCTGATCCATTTCTTTCAAAGCTTCATCTAACTCACCTAAAAAAGCATCTTTATCAACTTTCTTATCCCCAGTGGTAGGGCTTGTTGTAACAGTAGAGGCAAAAACTTCTGGTGCAGCTTTCACTCTTACTTCAGCTTTTCGGTACTCATTTTTACACATATTATTTGCTACGCTGAATAGCCAAGTCTTAAATGGCCTAGTAGAGTTATATAACTCCGGTTTGTTCACGATTTTCATAAAAAGATCCTGCATGAAATCCTCCGCTTTTTCTCTGTCTTTCCAAAGCATTTTAAAGAAAAAATTAAGAGTCATTTTGGAGTATCTATCATAAAGAGTACTGAAAGCTTTAGAGTCAGATTTCTTTACTAATTCCATCAAATCTTCATCTGAAAGAGCGCTATAGTCCTTCAGATTATTCACCGTTTTAACTCTGGAAATTTTTTAACCAATTGCTTTTTATAATCCTTTACTTGCTGATATGTTCCTTTTTCTGATTTATCCTCAGAAAGGAAAGATTCTAACACATTAAATAGTAGTATGTAGTTTTTACTCAACGGTGAATTGGATACCAATTCAAGTTTAGAAAAACGTTTCCAGGAGTCCACGCATACCATTTTTTGATTAGAAGCAGTTTCATTTTTCAAACTAAAAACCAATCCCATTGGGGTAAGGGAATTCTGAGCTTTTAAGAGAACTGAACTTGGAAGAGTGGGAGTGTAGTACACATTAGAAGTAGTTTTTTGACTAGCTTCATAAATCCAATCATAAGGACTCCCATTGAACGGATGATTACTTATGTTCAAACTCAAAGAAGTGATCACTCGGTACTCCTCATCCATTAACCACTCTACATTTATTACTTCAAGATTTGATTTGTTCTCTTGTTTTAATAGAGTTAATAGGGGGTAAGTGTCTTCCCAGCCATTGGTAACGATATAGCTTTGAGAGGATTCTATGCTTCGCAAAACATTTTTATTGTATTCTAATACTTCACTAGTTATAAACCCGGAGTTTCTTAACTTGGTAGTATACTCTTCGAATATCTGTGGCTTGTTTAGCACATGGGAACAAGCTATAAAATCAGAATAGAGCTCTGCTTTATTTTCAGTTTTTAACTCAGCACTTTTTAAATACTCCAAACCTGTTTCAGAAAAACTGGTCTGCTTGTATTGAATGTATAGATTCTCATACGACTCAGGCAGAGATTCTTGCAGTCTGTTGGAGATAGAAGTTAGGTTTGTTTTGGTTGTTTGATCTGAAGATTTGTACCCTGCACTGTAATTTTTAGTCCGTTCTATTTCGTAT
This sequence comes from uncultured Flavobacteriales bacterium, assembly GCA_913057815.1. Taxonomy (GTDB): domain Bacteria; phylum Bacteroidota; class Bacteroidia; order Flavobacteriales_D; family Sanyastnellaceae; genus ASP10-05a. The sequence continues at coordinate 145 of CAJXOV010000299.1, read as the reverse complement.
TCGAGTAATAGCTGGTCAGGATTTTCTGAAGGGATGTTTATTGAGCTCTCTTCAGGCTTTTCTGCTTTTTCTTTGCCATCAAGATTTGATTGAGCTAAGGCTGTCTCTTATACACATCTGACGCTGCCGACGAATAGAGAGGTGT
>CAJXOV010000298.1 GCA_913057815.1 uncultured Flavobacteriales bacterium | reverse complement strand
CGGCAGCGTCAGATGTGTATAAGAGACAGACAGGAGACTGGATTAACTATTTTAGTTATGGCGAGCTATCAGAAGGTAAATTTAGTCTCAAGTACTATAATGACTGATGGTAATCTAAAGCATCTACCAATCTATTCGAATAGCCTATTTCATTATCATACCACCCTACTAATTTCACCATATTCCCTACCACGGACGTAAGTTCAGAATCAAAAACACACGAGAACGGATTTCCAATTATATCTGATGACACTAATGGCTCTTCAGAATAATATAGATATTTTTTCAAGGAATTCTCGGAATATGATCTAACTAGTTCATTAATTGCAGACACAGATGGTGGATTGTTTAATGTAAAAGTTAAATCTGTTAATGACCCATTAGGAACTGGAACTCGAATTCCACATCCTCCTAATTTATTTGAAAGTTTAGGAAAAATTCTAGTTAATGCCTTAGCCGCACCTGTTGTAGTTGGAATTATCGATTGGATGGCCCCTCTTGCCCTTCTCAAATCTGAGTGAGGAGAATCATGCAGGTTTTGATCTGATGTATAAGAATGAACAGTGGTTATGAAACAACTATCAATTTCAAAGTTTGAAGACATAATATTTACTAAATGTGCCGCACTATTAGTAGTACAGGATGCATTAGAAATAATAACATCGGTTGACTTTAAAATACCTTCATTTACTCCCATAACTATCATCTTTATGGAAGAATCTAATGGAGGCACACTCAGGATAACGCTTTTACAGCCATTCTTGATATGACCATCTAATAGTTCTCTGGTTTTATACTTCCCTGAGCATTCAAAAACAACATCTAAGTCATTCCATTTGATATTCCCAATTTCCTTTTCCTGAGAATAGATAGTTTCTAATTCATTTACTTCAAAACTGCTTTCACTTTGAACTTTAATACTTGTTTTCAAAACACCATGAACACTATCATATTTCAGAAGATGGACCATGGTTTCTAAAGGGTGGATATCGTTGACTTTAACAACATGAATATCGTCTCTTTCTGACAAAATCTTAAAAAGAGTTCTCCCTATTCTTCCAAAGCCGTTTATACCTACTCTAATCATTATTAATTTCTATTAAAACACAAAAAAGCCGCTAGATACAATCTAGCGGCTTTTTTTTAATTAATTATTTGATCATTACTGAATTAATAGCTTACCTGCATTTGAAAATGCTTCTCCATTAATATTCATGATATAATTCCCTTTTTCCAAGTCTCCTACATAGATAGGTAGTATTTGATTACCGTTAGAAACGAAACCTAAACTTTGACTCTTCACTAACTTTCCAGCTATTGAATAAATCTCAAGATTTAAGTTTTCTCCTTTCTCAATGTCTATTTCAATATTCACTAAGTCAGTAGCTGGATTAGGAAATAACTTAAGACTAGAATTAGAGCTAGCTGTCGATTCAGCATCTAATTCTTCAACGCTAACTACTCCACCTGTTCTCCAAAGCCCAGTACCGTGAGTTCCTATATACACAAATCCAGTATTAGTTGGCTCCTCGATAAAACGCTGAGGGCCTCTATATTGTTGTCTAATGGCAAACACAGGGACATTCCCTAAATTCTGACTGCACTGCTCCCATGAATTGTTATCAGAGGTGTCATTAGTAGCCCAAACTCCAAATTCAGTTCCAACCATTATCACATCATCTCCGGATGCTTGATTATCAGTTATGATTACATCATAGCATGGCATACCTGCAAAATCTTGACCTGCACTAAACCAAATGTTGTCGAAAAATTGTGTCGTGTTTGTTTCCGTAGCAGAAATTGCTTGATCTGTAATCCAAACTTTTCCAGTCCCACCATATCCACCAATTGCAACAGCAACTCTATTTATATCGTTAGGATCTGGTCCTAATCCCATCACAGGACCATTAGTTCTAAATATTCTTGTAAATGTCAATTGATCTGCATCTTCATCTGACCAGAAATTATTAAATCCAGATACCCTGTATACATCTCCATTAGAAGACCCCATAAACATGTGATTTCCATCTACAGAAAATTCAATACAATTTAAACTAAGATTACCACTATTTATTTTCGTCCAATCAGGAGTAGTGTTTCCATCAAGTGCATCTCTAGTAACATATACACCATCATAACTATAAATAGCGAATAATGAAGTATAAGGGTCAATAATAGCTAAAGTATCAGGTACGTTAAATAAAGTAACATCTTCCATAGTAGAAACTTCAATATCTTCCTCAAGTTGAATTGTAACAGTTACCACACCTTCAAAAGTAGTTTCATCAAGCACAATATTATCATTTGGAAGAACAAACGTTACATCTGTTATTCCCACAACTACTGTTTCAGTAAAAGCAAAATCTTCATCATTATATTCTAATTCATCAAAATCATACATAAGAGTAATAAGTGAATCCTCAGTTTCGGTAATTACTTCTTGAAGAACTGTAAGTTCAGGCGTAATAAAAAGAGTGTCAGTTAACACGTGCTCCACAGGTAGATTCAAATTATTCGTAAGAAAAGTTACAGTCTGACCAGCTGGGACAGTATCCTCGTTAGCTACGAATAGCATTTCTTGTTGAGAAAATGGATCATCAGTGTTTTCATATAATCTTAATAACGAATGAAAAGGAAAATTAGATTCTGGTTCCTGTCTTAAAATGTCTAGCTCATTATCATAAAAAGAATTAAAGGAATTACCCCCATCAAATGATCTACCCAAAGAACCGTACTGACTTGTAACAAATTGTGCATTTGAACTCACAGCAGATATATCAGAATCAAATCCATCACCACCAAAATAATTTAAACCTAAAGTAGAAGAAGGATAAAGTAAAAATGAACTCTGATCTTGGGTTCCTCCATTCACTCTTCCATCAGTACTTATACCAATTCCGTAAAACTGTGTCGTGTTGTAACCAAAATTAGACTCTAAGAAAATAGGACTCTCAGAAACAGTAATGTCATTACTTTTAAATATCCCACCATCACAACCTATGTATAGCTCGTTATTCAACCATTCAAAGTGATGAATGTCAGAATGAACATAATCAGTTCCGAAACCAAAATTAAAAGCTAAAAGCTGAGGTTGAGAATTAATTCCTCCTTCCCATAATGTAACTCCACCAACGATTACTCTTTCCTTATCTGTAGGATCTACAGTAATAGCCAAATCATATCTACCTTGTCTATTCTCCCCAAAAGGGTCAATGTCTATAAAGCTATTAACTGTATCATTTGCAGGCCAAACATTGAACCAAGTTGCTCCTCCATTCGTTGAAGCATAAACTCCTCCCATTCTTCCGCTTAGACTTATCAATGCGTACATGTAATTGGCATCTTCTGGACTGATAGCAATCGCTACTCTATTTGCCCCAGAAACAGGTAATTCACCTGTACCATTACCTGTAACCGCTGTCCAAGACACACCAGCATTACTACTTACATAAACCGCTGTACCTAATACTGCAGCTATCGTGTTGCCATCTTCAGAGATAGCCATGTTCTGACAAGATCCAGCAAAGCCAATACCATCAAAACTATCCGTAATGTCTCCTGTTTGATCATTGTAAGAAAACAATCCTCCATTGCACCCAATCCATAATTTATTAGGATCTATTTTATCTGCAGTTAAAGCGTCAACAGTTACAAAATCTCCATTGGTTGTTAGCACATCTGTTGAAAGACCCACAACAGCTTCCCATGTGGCCCCTTCATCTGTACTCTTGTAGACTCCTGACCCTAAGAATCCTGAACCTCCAAAACCTGCAGCAGAGTCGAATAAAGATCCAGTTCCTACGAACAAAGTTCCATTACCTATTTCTTCTACTGAAGTTACATTTAAATTCTCTGTAAAAGTAGTTACCCTGTGCCAAGTGTTTCCCGAATCCCATGACTGAAACAGACCACCTGCTACACCACCAGCATAGGTCATCCCACCTTCAGTGAAACAAATATCCCTAGTTCTTCCACCAAAGTTAGTTGGTCCTACAAGTTCCCAATTAACATCTAAACCTAAGTCTTTGTTTGATGAAGCACGGTTATGCCTGTCTCTTATACACATCTCCGAGCCCACGAGACCTCT
>CAJXOV010000297.1 GCA_913057815.1 uncultured Flavobacteriales bacterium | reverse complement strand
CTCCAGATTCCATCCTTGGCTTTATACTCAGAGTTATATAATGAAATAGAAGTCAAATAATAGAACCCCTTGTTAAAGAATCTCTCTACTGTCAACTCTAAACCATAATTCTTTCCAGTTCCTGAGTTTTCCAATCTGTCATTGGTGAAATACTCTATGGAGTTTATCATAGACCATGTACTGTCTAATCCTGAGCTCACGGGAACATCATATAAATGCTGGTAATAAACCTCAGCTTTCACATTAGTAAGCGAACCTATCTTAGTTGAGTACCCCGCTACAAAGTGAGCTGACTTGGTTAGATCTAAGTCTTTGTTTGGCTGAGTTAGCTCATCATTTTGATCAAACACTTGAGCAGTGTAAGTAGAAATACTCTCATGCTTACTATGTAATCCCATCCCAGCGAAAATCGAATGCTTTTTATTCAAATCCCAATTCACACTCCATCTAGGCTCTATGGCTGATTTATTATTCAGTAAGAACTCGAAATAATGTATTCCAGAAACCATGGAGACTTTGTCATTTAATCTATACTTCCATGTAGCGAAAGCCTGAACTGTGCTAGCGTCACCCGAACTTTCTAAAGTTGTATCTAAAGTGTTGGTTTCAAAATTATATTCTCTGGCTTTGAAATCATAACTTCTGGCAGAAACGATAAGTCCAGTCTTTAATTTATGACTTGCATTCAACTTATAATTCAACGTAGTAGCGCCTCTTAAAGTAGTGTTGACCAGGTTGTAATCTCCTCCAAGAGTAAAAGAAGAGTCATCTCCCAGAAAAGAGAATTCATTACTCTTTTTAGTGGCCGCTATATTTAGTTGAGTCTTCAGGTATACGTTGTTATTTAAGAAATAAGTATGGTTCAGGCCTAAGACTCCTAAGTCAGCTTTTTGATTGAATTTTTCTACTATTCTTTCCTCATTATCTTCATCTTCCTCAGTTCCTGATATATTACTTAATCCACCTAAACCAAACAGAGTGAAAAAATGTTTCTCTCCCGCTGGAAGAGCTATTTTAAAAGAAGCATCCTGATATTTAGGAACTCCTCCAAAATCTACCACTCCAAAATCATCCAAAATAGCCAACGTTGAATATCGGTAATTAGCTAAATACGAACCTGAATAGTTTATAGAAAAAGGTCCTTCCGCAGTTAAATCTGTACCCAAAATTCCAATAGATGCGCTCTGTTCGCTTTTTTGGTTATTTCCTTTTCTCAAATTCATATCGAAAACACCAGCGGTAGCGTTTCCATATTCAGCGGTGAATGCTCCTGTAAGAAAATCACTATTATCCAGCATAGCACTATTTAAAGCATTGATAGGCCCACCCGTTCCACCATCTCCAGCGAAGTGATTAGGGTTGGGGATTTCTATTCCTTCTAGTCTCCATAAAATCCCACGAGAAGAGTTTCCTCGAACTATAATGTCATTATTCCCCTGAGCATCTATATTAACTCCCGCGTAAGCGCTCACCATTCTGGCTGGATCATCTATAGCACCTGCGTACCTTTTGGTTTCTTCTACCGATACAGTTCTAGCGCTGATTAGAGACATTTCGTTTAGCGCTTTGGCTTTGTCACTTTCTGCTACTACTGAAGCATCTGAAAGCGTGACCACAGATTCTGATAGCTTAATGTTTAGCACTACTTCTTTTCCGCTGCTCACCAGCACATTGGGAACCACTTTGTATTCATATCCTATAAAAGAGAATTCTATATTAACCCTACCATAAGGGACGTTTTCTAGCTTAAAATTTCCACTAATATCCGTAGTGGTAGCTAGCATAGGTTCTGAATTTAGAATAATTACGTTTACTCCTGGTAGCTGAAAATCAGAATCTATATCTGAGATATTTCCTCTAATGGTTTGAGTTTGGGCATTGATGCTGATTACTGCTATTAGGTTTAATATCAGCGTTGCAATGAATCTTTTCTTTCCTTTCATGTTTTGTCGTTTACTATAACTATGAAAACTGAAAAGAGACTTACCCCTACTCTATTTTGAAATTTAATTGGTATTAAAACTGGAACCCGATTCTGTAGCCGATCCAAGGCTTTACTTTACTATCATCCAGAGCAAAATCCACATCAGAAATGGACGACAAATATGGAGAACTGTCATCTTTGAAATAAAAATGTAGAATAGGGCCGAAAGAAATCTGTTGCTTCTTTTGGTTCAAATAAACTCCTCCGCTTAGCCTGATGTCTACACTACTTCCTTTTTCTTTTTCTACATCATCTATTCCAAGATTAGCCATGGCTATGACCTCTAAATTGGAGAAAAGTTTCTGAGAAATGTTTCTTTGAGAACCTATCCCCAGTCCATAACCAAATCTAGAATTTCCTCCTTCCATTCTATAACATGCAGAAATGATATTATAGAATTTACGTGTTCCTGATTTGTAGTTGACTTGAGTATGAAACATGTCTGTAGACTCCAGTTCGAAATCGGAAATACCTGTTTTCACAAAGTTCAGTAAGCCGAAAGTAAATCCGCTTTCTACAGTATCGCAAATATTTATAGGGCTGAACTGAATTCCTCTTAGGGTTTTCGTTCTGTTCACTAGTCCCGAGATTTGTACTCCTTTTACTTCCTCAGCCTCGTTCCAAACTCCACCTATTTGAATTCCATCTAATTTTTTAGCCTGATTCAGAACTCCTGAAATTTGAATACCACTGGCTTCTTTAGATTTACTCAGCACACCACTTACTTGCGCACCATTTAACTCCTGCGAGTTATTCAGGCATCCAGAAAGCTGAAACCCATTTGCTTTTACAGAGTGGTTAAACGCAGAACCTACTTGCATTCCTCTAAGCGTATCCGTTTTGTTATATACTCCACCCATTTGTAACCCCGAGGCTACTTGTGTGTGATTTCCTACTCCTGCCATTTGGAGTCCATTCATGTTACTTCTTACAAAATTGAAAGCTCCTCCTATCTCGAATCCACTGATGTTTTGATTCAATCCAGCTATTAAATTTATAGAAACATTGTTCTTCACGGTTCCGTCAAAAAATCTATTGGAACCCAAAAAAGGCAATACTGAAAATTGGAAAAACTTGCTTTCCGAAACATGAACGTTTTTCATGCTTTGCAACGCCTCATCAGTAGAAAACATAGCAAGCGCTTTTCTTTCATCAATAGACGAATTAGTTTGTGAGTTAAACGCTGAATCAGGCCTTAGGCTAACTTCAAAATTCGGTGATAGACGAGAAATCGAAATCACCGTATCCTGGTAATTCTGAAGAGAAACCGCCATTAGAATTTCATCATCTCCAGCAGAAACTTCCAAATCCATAGGCACCGAAGAATCGCTCGAAGAAGCCGAAAGGTTAGCGACTTCGTACACAGTAGCTTTTTCCAGTATTTTCCCTGAAGCTTTGTCAGTGATGGTTCCTTTGACTTGAATTTTAGCGATGGGCTGTTTACTTTTCTTTCTTTCTCTTAAAATCACGTAGCTTCCTCTATGAACTCCCTCTACGCGCTTGTCAAATAGATTATCTATAATTTTCTCAATGGTTTCGTCTAAAATTATAACGGACAACACTCTTTCCTCATCTATCAAACTGGAGTTGAACGCGAAGTACACTCCACACTGTTTTTCTATAGATTTCAGTACTTCTGAAACCGTAATTTCCGTTTCTGAAATGCTCGCTTTTTTGTGTAACAAATTCTGAGAAAAACCCGCTGAAACGCTTCCCAGAAGAAGCATCCAAACCAAGTATAGTTTTATGCTAACAACCCTTCCCATTAAGAATTATAATGTTATCAGTCTCTTCTACTGAAAGCTGGAAAGTCATAGAAAGAACCTCCAGAATGGTCTCCAGACTTTCGTTCTTAAACGTAGAAGTGAATTCACACTTTCCAATTTCAGGCGAAGCTAAAACTATGTTTTTTCCATAAACCATACTCAACTCTTGTACTACTTGAGCCAGTGAAACAGAATTATAATTGAGCTTTTTACTTTTCCAAAAAGTAGGATTCAGCGTTTCGCCAGAAGTAGATTCTATTTCCTCCGCCTTCGGAGAATATGCTGCACTTTCTCCTGGAGCCAATATGAGTTTCTGGGCTCCTTCACTGAACTGAATC
>CAJXOV010000296.1 GCA_913057815.1 uncultured Flavobacteriales bacterium | reverse complement strand
GATGTAGAGAGGTCTCGTGGGCTCGGAGATGTGTATAAGAGACAGCTCTAGAAGAAACTACTAAAATCAAAGCCAATACTCCGAAAGATCCTATGAGAGCTGCAGCCACCATTCCGAATGAAGAAAAAATTCCTGTAAATGAAAATCCAGCCAATAAAACTAGCGCTACCATAAGGCTTGATCCTGATGTAATTCCTAAAATTGAAGGTCCAGCCAGTGGATTTCTGAATAAGGTTTGGAGTAGCCAACCAGACATTCCCAAACATGCTCCTGCCAAAGCTGCTGTGCAAGCAGCAGGAATTCTGAATGCCCATAAAACAGGATCATTACTCATGAATCTGCTCCAAAAATCAGCGTTGGACATTTTTATGCTCCCAAATCGAACTTCAACATAGAATAACACTAATGCTAAAACCATCAATACGATATGGATTACAGCACGTTTCAAGGGTTAAATCGCTCGAAATAATGAGGTTGGTAACCAGTAGAATCTGGATAGAAAACCTGATAAACATCCTCCAGGATTAAATGTGGCTGAAGTATTCCTTTCCCGAAATAATCTCTAGTTTGAGCGTTGCAATAAAAAATTTGTTCATTCTTCATTACTTCCGTATCGTTCAAACGCTGCTCCTCTCCTACGAATGTCTCTAAAGTCACCTCATCGCTAAAGATTACGCTCGCCCAATAATCTGTAGAATTGGCCAACTCATAAACTCGCTCGAAATCTAGAGTGAGATTCCCAGAAGCTGTATCGTTCTCGAAAACATATTGACCTCCAGCATCTTTTATAAAATGTGCCACCAGACTATTTCCGCTTGGCGCAGTCCATTTATTAGCATAGCCATTGGCATTTATGACAGTTGGGCGCTTACTTTTTTTGGTTAACGCTTTCAACTTAGTAAGCTGGTAACTTTCTTTGATTTTACCGAAATAAGCCTCAGCTTTCTCTTCTTCACCTAGTAAAAAACCTGCTAGCTTCACCCATTCGGCACGACCTAAAGGATTCTTTTCTAAATACTCAGTAAAGTGAAGAGTTTGAATTCCTGCTCGCTCTAATCTTTCGAACTCATCATCACCGAACGGATAAGTAGTAAACAAACCTGGATTTAGCTCTAGTACCAATTCGGCATTGTAATCAGATGAGCCTTCTGTAAGGTTTAAAAGAGAACCATTTTCTACAGCTGCTTTCACTTCTAAATCCTGCAGACTTTCTGCGAATGAAACCGCCTTTACTTTCTCCAAACCTCCTATCTCACTAAAATAATACAAATGACTAGTAGACAAACAACTTACGTTGTCCAAAGGGATTCTAATAGATTCCGAACCAGCAGCTCTGGAGACTTTGCTTTTCCACTCTTTAGTTCCATCAGTTACTTGAATAATGGTATCATTCCCGCTTCTAAAAACAGAGAAATTTTCTGCGAACTCTAGCTTTACTAAAAGCGAATCATCTACAACTTCTGTAGCTTCAACAGTAGATTTAGAGGTTGATTCAGGCGCGCATTGCAACGCAAAGACACACAATACCACACTTACTACGAACAGCATAAATCTGCTACTATTTCCAACCATCTAAACTTTATATTTGCGAGCGTAAAATTCGTCTAAACTCAGGCACATGGCAAAATATAAGGAGCAAAATCTAGAACACAATAAGAACGAGGACAAAATGAAGCAGATGGTTTCAGATTTGCACCGCAAACTAGAGAAAGTCCATGCTGGAGGAGGCGAAAAACGAGTGGCTAAGCTTCATGCCAAAGGAAAAATGACTGCCCGAGAGCGAACGGAATACTTATTCGATAAGAATTCTGAAATCATTGAAATAGGTGAATTCGCTGGACATGGCATGTACAAAGAACATGGAGGCTGCCCCGCTGGAGGAGTAGTGGTTCAGATTGGTTATATCAAGAAAAAACAATGCATAGTAGTAGCTAATGACGCTACTGTGAAAGCTGGTGCTTGGTTCCCTATTACAGGAAAAAAGAACCTAAGAGCGCAGGAAATAGCCATGGAAAACAGATTGCCAATTATCTATTTGGTAGATTCTGCAGGTGTTTATCTTCCTATGCAAGATGAAATTTTTCCTGACAAAGAAAACTTCGGAAGGATTTTTAGAAATAACGCTGTAATGAGTGCCGATGGGATTACACAAATAGCAGCCGTAATGGGCTCTTGTGTAGCTGGAGGTGCCTACCTTCCTATCATGAGCGATGAAAGCATTATAGTAAATGGAACTGGTTCTATCTTTTTAGCCGGCTCATACTTAGTAAAAGCGGCTATAGGAGAAGAGATAGACAATGAGACTTTAGGCGGAGCTACCACTCATACAGAGATCAGCGGAGTATGTGATTTTAAAGTAGAGACAGATGAAGAATGCCTAGATTTGATAAAAGATTTGGTTTCGAGAATCGGAGATGATAATAAATCTGCTGGATTTAACAGAACCGAGGCTTCTCTCCCATCTGAAAAAGAAAGAGAAATCACAGGAATTTTACCTCCAGAAAGAAACAAGCCTTATGAGTCAAGATTGCTTCTTAAATCTCTGGTAGATGATTCTAAATTCACTGAATACAAAAAAGATTACGGACAGAGTATTCTGTGCGCTTACGCCAGAATAGATGGCTGGAGTGTAGGAATAGTAGCCAATCAGAGAGCCATAGTAAAATCCAAAACCAAAGGAGTTCAGTTTGGTGGAGTGATATATTCTGATTCTGCAGACAAGGCTTCTAGATTCATTATGACTTGTAACCAAAAGAATATTCCACTGGTTTTTCTTCAGGATGTTACAGGATTTATGGTAGGTTCTAAAAGTGAGCATGGAGGAATCATTAAAGACGGAGCTAAACTGGTGAGTGCCATGAGTAATTCTGTGGTTCCCAAATTCACAGTGATAGTAGGAAACTCGTATGGAGCAGGAAACTACGCCATGTGCGGAAAAGCGTATGACCCGAGACTGATAGTAGGCTGGCCTACTTGCCAGCTAGCGGTTATGGGAGGAACCCAAGCTGCCAAAGTGTTAATGCAAATAGAAGCCGCTTCACTAAAGAAAAAAGGACAGGAAGTTTCTGAGGAAGATGCCAAGGCAATGTTCGAAAAAATCAAAGGAAGGTATGACGAGCAGACTTCTCCTTATTACGCAGCAGCACGCCTGTGGCTAGATGCCATCATAGAACCCAAAGAAACGCGTAAGTGGATTTCTATGGGAATAGAAGCTGCTAACAATGCTCCTACTGGAGAATATAAGGTTGGGGTTATACAGACTTGATTTTAAGACGTTAGACTCAAGATGTAAGATTTTTGACTCGAGACGTAAGACATAAGACTTTAGACTTAAAAAAAAATTGAATTTGAGGTTTGGAGTTGATAGTTGATAGAATCAAGTATTAATCCTGTGCGACCGATACACCTGTAAACTTATAATCTTATCAACTCTGCTGCCCGCTGACTGAGTGCCGACTGAAAGGAGGTGTATCGAAGGCAAGGGAGAAACGAAGACTAATCGCCATTCATATTTCAGGCATTAATTTTGAGGTAAATTAGCTTCATACTTTTATAGATGCATTTACTAATCCGGTCTACATTCCTATTCTTGTGGCTTCTATGCGTTGCAATGGTAAATGCCCAAGAAATCAAACTAGTGGATTACTATATGAGTGAGTGTGAAGGTCATTCTTGGGAAATAGAAAGAATAGCCGAGATAAACCACATCGACTCCGATCACACCGAAATCGTCTTTTCGGCCAAAGGGAACTGTGTAATGATGGATAGCATCAATATTACTCAAAGTACAGACTCTATCTTTTTAAAATATGATTACAAAAAAGAACTTACAAGGTATGACACAGTTTACACGTACTATATAGCTGAAGAATCAAATTTAGTAGTCGATACAACTTTTAGCATTGATACAGTTAAGTATTCTCACATGGTTTGGTGCAACTGCTGCTTCACATTTAACCTAACTTTAAGCGGTTATGATCATTCTAAAAATCACACATTCATCGGTAACGGAAAAGAAATCCCAGTCACTGAACATCGGTTTCCGTTAAAGCTGTCTCTTATACACATCTCCGAGCCCACGAGACCTCTCTACATCTC
>CAJXOV010000295.1 GCA_913057815.1 uncultured Flavobacteriales bacterium | reverse complement strand
ATGAAAGGTTGTAGAATTCTTCGAATTATTAAAGACACATTCCTTCTAATTGATGAAAATTAGTTTAGTCTTGCCCAATGGAAATTCTAAAGACTCATTATCATCCAGAAATAGAAAGTTTAGAAAAGAAAACAATTTTCACCAGGCTAGCTACTAGGAGTATTACCCTTCAAGGAGATTCCATATTATTACTTTATACTGAAAGGTATGAGGACTATAGTCTTCCAGGTGGAGGGTTAGATGAAGGAGAAAGTAAAATCGAAGGAATGATTCGTGAGCTCAATGAAGAAACCGGAGCCAATGATATTAAGAATATAAAGCCTTTTGGACTGTATGAAGAATATAGACCATGGTACAAACCTGATTTTGATATTCAGCACATGCTTTCTTATTGTTTTACTTGTGATGTAAATAAAGATTTAGGCGTAGCCAAAATGGAGTCTTATGAAGCTAAGAACGGAATGAAAGCGAAGTGGGTCAACATACATGAAGCTATAGCACATAATAAAAAGACAATGGACAGCAGCCAAAAGAAAGGAATGTCTATTGAACGAGAAACATTTTTACTAAAGCTAATAGTAGATAGGAGAAAAGCTTAAAGTCATATTCGCTTTAGCGGAAATCTGCGGCTTATTTTAATTTAAAACGTTTGACTCGTTTATGGCTGATTTAAGCATACTCGATAATACTTCTCTAGTCTTTAGGACTTCTTTAGAGTACCTTCCCCGCGATTATTAATCTATTTGTTTTGAAAAAATTCCAAGAATTAGGAGTAAGCCCAGACTTTGTAAAAGGTCTTGCTGATTTAAATATTTACGAACCTACAGACATTCAAAAAAAGGTTATTCCGATTTTGTTATCAGGAGCTACAGATATAGTAGCTCAGGCACAAACAGGAACTGGAAAAACAGCGGCTTACGGTCTTCCTCTGTTAGAACAAATGGATTCTGAAGTTAAAGTAGTTCAGGGATTAATACTATGTCCTACGCGTGAACTGGCTAAACAGGTAGCCAAACAGTTGTTCAAATTCACCAAGTATTCTTCTAAAATTTTCACAGAAGCGGTTTATGGTGGAGAGCAGATTGATCGTCAGATTAGCGCATTGCAGCGCCCAACCCATATTGTAGTGGCTACACCAGGCCGCTTGATCGATTTGGTAAGGCGAAAAGCAGTTGACTTAAGGAAAGTTAAGACGGTAATACTAGATGAGGCAGATGAAATGCTGAGCATGGGTTTTAAAGATGAGCTAGATGAAATATTAGGATTTCTTCCGGCCATTGAAAACAAATGGCTGTTTTCAGCGACTATACCACCAGGAATTCAACAAATTATTTCCAAGCATCTAGATAAAAACGCTGAACGTATTGAGGTAAGGAGAGAAGATACGGTCAATAAGAATATTTCTCATTTCTATGAGGTTTGTAAAGACTCAGATAAATTGTACGCGTTGCAACGTTTCTTAAAAGCAGAAGATGAGAACCGAGGAGTCATTTTTTGTAGAACAAAAGCGGCTACAAAAAAACTATCTATGCAATTAACAGCAAAGAATATAGCCACAGATGCTATTCATGGAGACTTAATGCAGAAAGAACGAGACAAGGTAATGCGTGCATTTAAGAATGAGTCAATTCGTGTTCTTGTGGCCACAGATGTAGCAGCACGTGGAATTGATGTTTCTGATCTAACATTCGTAGCACATTTTCAATTACCAGAAAGTGATGAATACTATACGCACCGAAGTGGACGAACTGCACGGGCAGGGAAACGTGGTGTTTCTATGTGTTTTGTAAACGCAAAAGAAGAGAAGACGCTTAGGCTTTATGAGAGGAGCTTGGGTATTAAATTTCGGAAGGTTTGATCCATCGTTTATTTCTGAAGCTTCAAATCAATTTTAGATAGTTTAAATTTGAAGCTTAGCTAAAAAGCCAATCTCAAATGCGAATTCTCTTGTCGTTACTTGTTGATGAGAAGTCAATAAGTTCAGCTCCTCTTTTAATTGACTAGATAGTTTATTATAATCTTTTTCTTTTTGGTAGTTCAGAAAAGTGGGGTTTAGAAAATTGCAACCCCGTTTAAATCACTTTGGAATAATCAATTTTACAATGCCTATACAAGCAGCTTAGTCGTTTAGTTAGGTTCTCAATGGATCTGTGTACAATTGCACTACATTTTAGACGTTAAAATCTTATGAGTTTAAGAAACACCATATCGGCACTTCTAATATCAGTTTTCTTGATTTGCATTCACTTATCAGCTTCTGCATGCAGTATGTATAAAGTCACTGATGATGGAAAAACAATGGTCGGGTGTAATGAAGACGCGTGGCGCACAACCTCGAGGATTTGGTTTGAAAATTCAAAGAACGAAAATGAATATGGAGCCTGTTTTACAGGATCTAGAAAAGTGGGTCCTAATAGATTCGCTCCTCAGTCAGGTATGAATGAAGAGGGACTGGTGTTTTCCAGGTTAGTAGCGTATCACCCTTATGAGAATCTTAACCAAACGTATAAAAAACAAATAAGTAATGAAGTCCAATACTTATCAAACATAGTACATACATGCAAGACAGTCAGTGAAGTTGAAGAGTACATAGAAATGTACGATCGTACTATCTTCTTAGAGGATGTCTTCATTTATATAGATAGCTCTGGTGATTATCTAGTAGTGGAGCCTTACAAAATGATCAAAGGAAATGATCCTTCTTATGTCTTGGCCAATTTTTGTCCATCAATAACAAGCAATGAAAATGCAAGAAAACAAACTAAATATAAAAATGGCGAAGATTACCTGAAAGACAATAGGGTAGAGGCTTCGTTGGGATTTTGTCATGCCATGTCAGATACCATGCACGTAAGTAGAAAACGAAATGGTGATGGAACATTGTTGACTTCTATTTGGAATACTCATAAAGGACTGGTGAATCTTTATTTCTACCACAGTTACGATTCTACTGTTCAGTTTAATCTGAAGAATGAACTAGCATTGGGAGATCATATAATTAGTATACCTGAATTGTTTCCTGAAAACCCTGAGTTTGAAAGATTAATCGATTATAAAATGCCATTTAATGTACCTTCTTTAAGAGTTTCATTAGTGTTTATTGCGTGCTTTATTTTCTTGCTGTCATTTCTGTTTTTGATAAGCTTTTTTAGAAAAAGAAATAAGGAAAAATTGAACTGGATCAAGTTGCTCTTTGCTGGATTAAATGCATTACTAGTAGCTTACCTATTTGTTTTAGCCACTAATGTTGAGTTGTACTATTTCGATGCTCCTTTTCAGCACTACAGTTCTGAATTGATTAGTCTATCGTCATATATTCCCTTTTTGTTACTTCTTTTAGTTTTTCCAATTACCATATTTAGCAGGCGCTATTTTATAATGAATACTGAAATAGTTTGGATGAAATGGGCTCTTGTTTTCAACTACTTCATATACCTGTTGTTAATTGTGGGATTTACGTATTGGGGTCTTTTTGATGTGATAGGTTAATTTCACATGCCACCGAGTATGTTTCGCAAAGCTCAATCCGGTGACTCACTTCTTCCATTAAATCATTTTAGACTTATTTCGCGTTATGTTAGATTTATCTCGTGCAGAGAACCAGGTTCAATGCGTTGCAAATTTTCAAGACTTGATTGCCACACCTTTTCAAGGGAAAATGAATGCGATTTGTTGGACAAGGGAATTAAAAGGAGATTTTTCTGAAATTATTTCTTCGGTAGAAATAAATGGAAATATGTCAGAGTTGAAATTTGATGAGTTAAAAGAACTTGAGCTGAGTGATCAAGGTCAACTCGCTCGTGAAATTCTTTTAAATGATTTCAACGAGTTAAAAGCTCACGGTGCATCTCCAGTTATTAATGTGATTAAGTGTTATGATAGAGACGATGTTTTTCCTTTTTTCCCAACGGATGTATATTCTTTTCATGTAGATCGTTCTCCTGTGCCTACCGATACTTTTTTGTGTACTTATCATGGTGCTCCAAGCGAAATTATTCCAAATGCTCAAGCAAAACAAAAAGTGCTAATTCCTGAAATTCGTCATGAACTAAAGAAGTTATATGATGGAGCTGAAGAAGCTGTCTCTTATACACATCTGAC
>CAJXOV010000294.1 GCA_913057815.1 uncultured Flavobacteriales bacterium | reverse complement strand
TCTCTATTCGTCGGCAGCGTCAGATGTGTATAAGAGACAGCTAATATGCATGACCCTTTTTTTTGTATCTTTGTTAATAACTTAGACTTTATCAAACCAAGTACTTAAATCAATCATGAAGACGCTTGTAGTCAGTGTGTTTGCAATCCTCGTTTCGCTTTTGGCCATCGGTCAAGAGTTCGTGTATACTGACTTAAATTTAGATTTAACTCCGGTAAGCTCCTGTGCATCTTGTGATGGAGAGTGTATCTTAAGCATGCCTGACTCTGAGGAGTATACTTACAGGTGGAATGATGAATCAGGCGGCATTCTTTTAATTGAAACTAGCACATCTGGTTCTAGTACGTTATCAAATCTCTGTCTAGGATCATATCAAGTTATAGTTTCATCAGGCTCCGAAGTGGTTAACGAAACATATTTTTCAATTACTGAGGAAAATGTAAACTTAGGCTCTCCAGGAAGTATCTATTCATGTGATAATTTTGAAACTGTTGATTTTTCTACATTCTTTCCAGAGGCCCTATTGCTGGGGGCATCTTGGTTAGATGAAGATGGGCTAGGTGTGGTAGGAGAGGTTTCTACTGATGATCTTACACAGCTTTATGAATTAGAGATTAACAATAACGGTTGTGTGAATAAAGCCATCTATCCAGTCGTAGTGAATGAGCCTGCCGATGCTGGGGACGGAACCGTCTATATAATTTGCGAAGATTTTTTAGAGTTTAATTTAATTCAGCCAATGGCTGGAGATCCTGATTTAAACGGTGTTTGGTTGAATTCAAATGATCAACCTACTGATGGATTGTTTGACCCTTCTTCTGATGATTCAGAAATATTCACATACTTGATTGATTCAGTTGTTGGATGTGACAATTCATTTGCGACTTTATCCATTATTAAAAATATTTTACCCCAAGCAGGAGAGGACCAGAGTGCTTTTGTTTGTTCCATATCTGGTACTGAAATTGATTTGAATCAGTATTTAGACCAATCGGCTGATAGCGATGGAGACTGGTATGACCAGCAAAATAATTTAGTTAATAATATAATAGAAGAATCTGAATTAGAAGAAGGACCATATAGGTATACGGTTAGCGGGAATATTCCATGTGGCGTAGATATTTCTTATGTGGATGTGATTTTTGTAGATGAGATAAATTCTGGAGAAAGTAGTACTGTGAATATTTGCTCAAATGAACAGCCAGTTGAATTGATTAGTCTTTTATCTGGTAATCCTAATATGTTTGGATCCTGGTTTAATTCAAATGGGATAGAAGTTGATAACGCTTACCTGCCAGAAAGTGGAATAAGCGATGTGTATGAATACCATGTGACAGGGTTAGGATGTGATTTGGAAATTTCTAATTTAGAAATACTAAATGAGACTTTTTACAATGCAGGTTTAGATACTAACTTAGTCATATGCGAAGATGGTCAGTTGCTAAACTTAAGTGAATATTTTACCGGAGATGATATTAATTCAGGATCATGGTGGCTGGATGAATTAGAATTGTTAAATACATCTGTTGACCCTGAAATTGGTCAAAACAGTTTTACTTATCAATCAAATCATACTGTGTGTCCTACAGAACAGGCTGTGATTTCTGTTTCTGTAGACGATAATCCGGCATATCCATTGTTGGAAGATGTTTTTGTTTGTAACACTTCAGAGGAAGTGAATTTAACTGAAGAGGCTGGTTTATCTAATTCAAGCTGGGATGTTATTTGGATGGACGAAAATTTTAATCTCATTTCTGAAGTTTTCGATCCTGAGATTGATCCAACTGCGAATCTTCAATTAAGTATAAA
The DNA here is from genome assembly GCA_913057815.1 of uncultured Flavobacteriales bacterium. GTDB lineage: Bacteria > Bacteroidota > Bacteroidia > Flavobacteriales_D > Sanyastnellaceae > ASP10-05a. The sequence goes on along the minus strand of CAJXOV010000294.1, from coordinate 2,338 downwards.
TTCTAATAATTCTTGTCCTGATGTAAATTCTGGATTAACTGTGTTTGTAGAGGAGAATAGTTTTCTAAATCAAGGTTTAGTAGATGAAGTTTGCAGTACTCAAGATTTGTACGACTTAAATAATATCATTCCTGATGAGTTAAACTCATCTCAATATGAGCTGGTCAATACTGATGGAGATTTGAGTTCAGTGATTGTTCCTATAATGGGAGGGTTGAATGAATTCAGGCTTGTAGAGGTTGGACTGGTCGCTTGCGAGCCTTCTGAAATAGCGTTGCAAATTAACGTTATAGAGTTTCAAGATGCAGGAGCGAGCCAATCCTTGTCTTTCTGTGAATCAGATGAAAGTTTTGAATTAAGTAGCCAAGTTAGTGCCGAAGGTCAATGGATGCTAAATGATGAGGTTTTAGATAATACTCAGATTGAATTAGCTGTGGAAAACTCCAGTGTATATGAGTTTGTAGCCTTTAATAATGCTGTTTGTGCAGAGTCGATGGCCACTTATGAGATTAGTATATCACCAATTTTCGATTATGTGGCTCTTCCTGATTTGGTCACATGTGAAAATCAAACTGTATTAGTACAAGAGCCCGTTAATTCAGAAGAGTATAATCTTCAATGGAATTATGAAGTAGAATCATCTGTCCAAAGTGTTGAGTTATTAGGTCTAGTCCAAGGAAATCAAAGCGTCATTTATAATATGTCAAATGATCTCTGTTCAGTAACTGATTCATTTAGCGTTGAAGTAGTAGACCCGTTCGTTCCTCAGATATCAGCTCCTTCAATAGTTTGTTCGGGAGAAGAAGTGTTAATTCAGCTTTTAAATGATTTTCAGAGTTCTATCTGGTTTTTAGGTGATGTTGAAATAGGGCAGGATTTAAGCCAATTAGAATTCATAGCAAACAACACATCTGAAGTTGTGGTCGAATTAGTAAGCGATATCGGCTGTGAGGCGGATGTTTCTGTTTTTGTAATGGTAAACCAGACTCCTCAACTAGCTATAAATGACTTTGAATTAACTCAGTGTGCCCCTTTTTCAATAAATCTTAGTAATCAATATGCCTTAGACGATAACACTAATTACAGTTGGGTAGTGAATCAAGAAACTTACAATTATCCATCATACATATTGGATGTTGATGAAGGAGAGGTTTATGATGTTTCCCTAGCTGCATTTAGTTCTAATGGTTGTTCAAATACTATTGATTTGAATGCCCAAATTATTGGTTGGGAGAACCCTTATGCCAGTTTTGAAACTCAAGAAAATGAACTTTCATATTTAAATCCAATCACTGAATTTTCTAACAAGTCGGAAAATTTCGAGATAGTTAATTGGTATGTAGATGATAATTATATCAATTCATATGAAGATTTGTGGCAGTATGAATTTCCTGATGTTCAGTATGAAAGCTATGAAGTTTGTTTAGAGGCAATCTCAGAACATGGATGTCAAACTAATTACTGTGAAAGTGTGTTTGTGAATGCCGAATTGCTGGTTTATGTACCTAATGCTTTTACTCCCAATGGTGATGGTATTAACGAAACTTTTTTCGCTGAAATGAAGGGTTTCTCCAAGGAAGAATTTCAACTCATTGTATTCGACCGATGGGGTGAAGAAATTTATATGTCAACAGATCCTTCCTCTGAATGGATAGGAAATGTTAAAGGAGGGGATTACTATGCTCAGCCAGGAGTCTATTCCTATTCAATTGCTGTTAAGTCTCAGTTTACAGCTGAGCTTGAGTATTTCAAAGGATTAGTCACTTTAATCAGATAAGATTCTTATTAACTTATTTTTCTAAATGAACGGTGCAACTTAATTGCCTCTACTTTTGTCATAAGTATAGGTTTATAAAGATAAATAAATATGAAGTTAAGGAGTGGGTTAGTTGCTGTGTTTGTAATGCTTTCTATGGTGATGTTTTCTCAGAATTATGAGATTAACAATGAAACCGTTACAGCTTGTGGGGGATCATTTTTAGATGACAATGGTGGAGTTGGAGATAATCCCGGTACTTCTGGGGAAGATTATACGAATACGTCTTATACGTATACAATTTGTCCTGATAATCCTGGAGATGTTATTTCGGTAAGTTTTGCTTTATTTAATCTTTACCAAAGTGCTAACCCAAACAATAGTGATTATTTAGCAGTATTTGATGGAGATAATACAGGTGAAAACACCCTAGGAAGTTATACCGGTAATGCTGCTCAAGGTCTTTCCATAACTGGAACAGTCAACAACACCTCGGGGTGTTTGACTTTTGTTTTTAACCCAAGCGGAACTAGTCCTGTCTCTTATACACATCTCCGAGCCCACGAGACCTCTCTACATCTC
>CAJXOV010000293.1 GCA_913057815.1 uncultured Flavobacteriales bacterium | reverse complement strand
ATTCGTCGGCAGCGTCAGATGTGTATAAGAGACAGCTCCTATTATTATGGTATCATAGATTTTATGTTCTTTTTCAATATTTATTGATAAAAGCTCTGTTAACTTAAAATTATCAGGATTTGTGTATGGTATTTGGTCAATAAGAACAGTCGGAATTATCCGCTTTCCATTATTTATCTCTTCTACTTTTTGAGTAGCCCATTGATTAGAATCAACATCAATAAACTCAAAATTGATGGCGTTATCACGTAAAAAGTTTTTTGCTCTTCTACAATCTGGGCACCAATCCGCTCCAAAAAGTTGCACTCTTCCACTTTCATTAATTCCTAAAACAGATGATAAAACAATATTATCCGGATTTGTGTATGACTTTTCACCGATGATAAAGGTTGGAATAATTCTCTTTCCATTATTAATTTCTTCCACTCTAGAAGTAGCTTCTTTATCCAAATCGACATCGATAAACGAATACTCAATGTTATTATCATTTAAAAAAGCCTTTGCTCTTCTACAATCAGGACACCAATCAGCGCCATATAATGTTACTTTATTCATCTTTTTATCCTATTGGTTAATGTTTTAAATAAGGTGCAAAGATGCGTTTGGAATTAAGGTTTTAGATAGACCATATTCCCTTGTGTGTTAACTATTTTTCCTTTTACTCAGGATGTCCATAAACTTTAATAAATACACCCTCCTGATTCATGAAGGACCAATCTAAAATTTAGATTTAATCCAAACTTCCTTCATATCAAAAATATAATATTTGAAATAAAACTGCCCATGAAATGTCCGAGCGCACAAAAATGGGAATGTTAGTCAGAAAGCTACAATAAAGTATAGGATTGATTACTCAGCTACTTCTCCAAAAAGATCGTAGAAATCTGCAGAAATGATTTTCACATTCACAAAATCACCAACTCTAACATATTCATTTTCTGAAGATATCCTCACTTCGTTGTCTACCTCCGGAGAGTCAAATTCAGTTCTTCCGATAAATTCACCACCTTCTACTTTGTCAATAAGCACTTTTAAAGTTTTACCGACTAAAGATTGGTTTTTATCATAACTGATTTGGCTTTGCAACGCCATAATTTCCTCGGCTCTAGCATGTTTTACTTCCTCAGGAACATCATCTTCAAGCGTGAATGCATGCGTGTTTTCCTCATGAGAATAAGTAAATATCCCTAATCTTTCGAACTTCATTTCTTCAACCCAATCTCTCATTTCTTCGAAATCTTCTTGAGTTTCTCCAGGATAACCTGCGATTAATGTTGTTCTAATAGCTATTTCAGGTGAAACCTCTCTAATAGCCTTAATTAATTCCGTGGTTTTCTCTCTAGTGATTCCTCTACGCATAGACTTCAGCATTTTGGTAGAACCATGCTGAAGAGGAATATCTAAATAATTAGCCACATTCGGATGATTTTTAATGGTATCTATGACCTCCATAGGGAAGCCAGAAGGATAAGCATAATGTAGTCTCACCCATTCAATGCCTTCTACATCTGCCAGCTTATTCACCAGCTCATCCAAATTTCTTTTTTTATAGATATCTAGTCCATAATATGTCAAATCTTGAGCTATCAAGAGCAGCTCTTTCACTCCTTTAGCCGCCAAATCTCCTGCCTGCTTTACTAACTGTTCCATAGGAGTACTCTTGTGCTTTCCTCTCATAAGAGGTATGGCACAAAATGAACATGGTCTGTCACATCCTTCTGCTATCTTTAAATAAGCAAAGTGACTAGGTGTAGTCAATAACCTTTCTCCTAATAATTCACTTTTATAGTCCGCCTTTAACGTTTTTAGTAAGCGTGGCAAATCTCTAGTACCAAAAAAAGAATCTACCTGAGGAATCTCCTTTTCCAAGTCTCCTCCATAACGCTGAGAAAGACACCCTGTAACATATAATTTATCTACTTTTCCATCATCTTTTGCCTCAGCGTATTGAAGAATCATGTCTATAGACTCTTGCTTAGCACTTTCTATGAATCCGCAGGTATTAATTATTACAATTTCGGCATCGGAATTCTCTTCTTCGTGTTTTACTTCAAATTCGTTGGCTTCTAGCTGTGCCATTAAGACTTCAGAATCGTAGATGTTTTTAGCACATCCAAGTGTAACTACGTTTACCTTGTTCTTTTTTAACGTTCTAGCTTTCATTTTTTAGAATTTCCGAAAAGAGAATCTACGAATTCTGTTTTATTGAATACCTGAAGATCATTCATTCCTTCCCCTACTCCAATGTATCGAACGGGAATTTTAAATGTGTCAGATATTCCTATGACAACACCACCTTTAGCAGTACCGTCAATTTTAGTCAATGCCATTGATGAAACTTCCGTAGCTAGAGTAAACTGCTTCGCTTGTTCCATCGCGTTTTGTCCAGTGGAACCATCCAAGACTAGCATTACATCATGAGGAGCATCTGGAATTACTTTTTGCATAACTCTCTTAATCTTTGAGAGTTCATTCATAAGATTCACCTTATTATGAAGTCTACCTGCAGTATCTATGATTACAATATCTGCTCCTTGTGCTTTTGCACTTTCTAGAGTATCAAAAGCCACACTTGCTGGATCGGCATTCATTCCCTGCTCTACTATTTCAACTCCAGCTCTTTCGGCCCAAATCTTCAACTGATCTACTGCAGCAGCTCTAAAAGTATCGGCAGCACCTAATACTACTTTCTTTCCTCTTGAATTAAATTGATGTGCTAGTTTACCGATGGTAGTAGTTTTACCTACCCCGTTAACTCCTACTACCATTACTACATAAGGATTACCATCCTTTGTTTCGGGTATTACGAAGTCTTCTTGATCTAAGGCATTCGATTCTTCTAATAAAGACTCTATCTCCTCTTTTAATATCTTGTCTAATTCTGATGTACTAGTATATTTATCAGCCTTAACTCTTTTTTCTATTCTATCGATAATCTTAAGAGTAGTTTCTACTCCTACATCACTCGTTACTAATACTTCTTCTAAATTATCTAGGACTTCAACATCTACAGTGCTTTTACCTGCAACTGCCTTGGACAGCTTCGAGAAAACACTCTGTTTTGTTTTTTCTAAACCTTTATCAAGGTTTTCTTTATTCTCTTTTTTCTTGAAGAATGAGAACATGGGCGATTTTTTAGGGTAAATAAAAAGGGCTTCTGCGAATATAGCAAAAGCCCTTTCTTAAAATATCTTTATTTGAAATTTAAGAATTGGCTGCGAACCAGTCTTTCACCTCAACATTTAATACAATAGCAGTCTTAAAGCCATAAGCTCCAGTGTCAGCATTTTTAACCATTTTTACTACTTTGGTGTGTTGTTTACCTCCACCTTTCTGTAGTGATGCTACTGTCTTCTTAGCCATGTCTAATTATTTTATCTCCTTGTGCACAGTGTGCTTTCTTAGGATTGGGTTGTACTTTTTAACCTCCATTCTTTCTGGAGTGTTCTTTCTATTCTTCGTAGTAATATAACGAGAAGTTCCTGGTTGTCCAGATTCTTTGTGCTCAGTGCACTCTAAAATAACCTGAATTCTATTTCCTTTACCTTTTTTTGCCATAACGTGCTTTTTCGGGTCGGCAAAGATAACACTTTATCTGCAATAAATCCAAACCTTTCTACGTCAAAATTAAGTCGTGTATTTTAAACCATGATTTGTTTAGAAAGACTTCTATAAAAGTTAGACTAGACGTCACGAACAATTAAATTTGATAGATTAATCGCATCGCTAACTCGCTAAACGAATGGCTAGAAGAAAACCAGTGTTAAAGAATAAGAATAAAACAGCCGAAGCTGCGTCTAAACCTACTTCAAAAAGTAAGTCTGTAAAAAAGACGAAAACTATAAAAGGCCCGAGCTCCTTAACGAAAATAATGGCCGACCCTAGAACTCCTAAAGTCTTAGGAATGAGCCTAGTGGTTGTGTCTTTGTTCTTATTAGTATCTGCAGTAAGTCATTATTTTTCTTATGCCCATGACGCAGTACTTCTGGAAGGAGCTGCTGAACTAAGTGCTGACAATGCAGCTGGACAATACAAGAATTATTTAGGTAAGCTTGGAGCTCTTGCTGGAAGTTTCTTTGTGCAAAAAGGCTTTGGTTTATCCATCTTTATTCCAATATTCCTACTTCTGTCTCTTATACACATCTGACGCTGCCGACGAATAGAGAGGTGTAG
>CAJXOV010000292.1 GCA_913057815.1 uncultured Flavobacteriales bacterium | reverse complement strand
AATTATCAATTATCAATTATCAATTATCAATTATCAATTATCAATTATCAATTATCAATTAATCTTCGTCTGGATGAAAACTCATCTCGCCATCAGCCAAGTGTCTTAGTAGAGGAGAGCATCTATATCTGTCTTCTCTGTAGGTATCGTAAAGATTATCTAACATGTCTACACATTCATCTATGCCTATATCATCTGCCCATTGGAGCAGTCCTTTTGGATAGTTCACACCTTTGGTCATAGCTAAATCTATGTCTTCAGCAGATGCTATGTTTAGGTAGAATGCATCAGCAGCCTCATTGATTAGCATTATCAATATTCTATCTACTATGTAATGGTGAAGAGATTCGCTTAGCACTATTTCTGGTTCAGCAGCGCCTTCAGTATAATCGAAATATCCTCTTCCAGATTTACGTCCTAACCAGCCAGCATCAGAGTGTGCTTTTTGAGTGAAGCTAGGCTTGTATCTCGGGTCGAAATAGAATGCAGTAAATACAGATTCTGTCACTGCGTAGTTTACATCGTTTCCTATGAAATCCATTAGTTCGAAAGGTCCCATTTTAAATCCACCCACTTCTTTCATGGCATGATCTATAGTAACAAAACCTACTGGCCCCTCAGGCACTATTCCTTCTTCGTAAATTCTTAAAGCTTCACCATAAAAAGGCCTAGCCACACGGTTTACTATAAATCCAGGTGTGTCTTTGGCCATCACAGTCACTTTTCCCCATGAATCTATAAGGGATTTTGACTTTTCTATTACTTCAGGAGCAGTTTGCAACGCTGGAATAATTTCTACCAATGGCATTAAAGGAGCAGGATTAAAGAAATGAATCCCTATAACTCTCCCAGAATTATCACAGGCAGCCGCTATAGCGCTTATTGATAGTGACGAAGTATTGGAGGCAAGAATACAATCTTTGCTCACTATTTTCTCCAACCATTTAAACACTTCTTTCTTCACTTCTAGCTTTTCTACTATGGCTTCTATCACTAAATCACTGTGCTCTAAGTCTTCTGCTTTAGACGTGAAATGAACATTTTTCAGAATGTTATCTGCTTGTTCCTGCGTGCGTTTGCCTTTGGCTACTAGCTTTTCCATCAAAGCCTTTAGCTTGGAGGATGCTTTCTCCAGTGCCTCTTCTCTATTGTCGTTTACATAAACCACACATCCGTTTTCAGCAGCTACTTGTGCTATTCCGCTACCCATGGCTCCTGAGCCGATTATTCCTATAGTCATTAACAAAATTTTTCAGCGAAGGTAATTCCTTCTGAGTTTTCAATTCTCAGTTTTAAAGTGATTTTTTAAACTTCTGCCATTAGAGGTTTTGGCATACATTTAGCGTAGCAATGTTTATGCGATTAATCAAAATCAAAAACTCATGAAATTAACCCTCATACTATGTTCTCTGTCAGTTCAATTATTGGCTGCCAATGGACCTATTACACCAGATGTGCTGGAAGCATATTCTGTAGATATGAATATGTACGAATTCCCTGTTTTAGAGGAAGCTAATACATCAGTTCCTGTGATAGCTGTGAGTCATGCTCCGTTAGATGCCATGCTAAAAAAGTATGTGAGCGCATCAGGGAAAGTAGACTATGCTAGTTTTAAAAATGATCCTACTATAGCCAGATATTTAGGCATGCTAGAATCTGCCACACCGTCAGCTATGGACAGAAATGAAGAGAAGGCGTTTTGGATAAATGTGTATAACATCTACACCATAAAACTGATCATCGATAATAATGTTCCTAAAAGCATAAATGATATTGGAAGCCCTTGGGATAAAAAGTTTATAAAAATCGCAGGTAAAACCTATAGTTTGAACCAAGTAGAAAATGAAATTTTAAGGCCGAAGTTTGGCGATGCCAGAGTGCATTTCGCTATTAATTGTGCTTCTATTAGCTGCCCTAAACTTCACAATGCTGCATTTACAGCTTCTAATTTAGAAGCCAAGTTAGAAAAGTTAACCAAGGAGTTTGTGAATGATTCAGCTATGAATGACATCAGCGCTGGCAACATTAAAATATCAAATATTTTCGATTGGTATGGAGTAGATTTTAAGAAGGAAGGGACGGTTATAGATTGGTTAAATAAATATTCGAATGTTCAAATTAATTCTGATGCTAAAATCGGCTACAAGAATTATAATTGGAATCTAAACAAACAGTGATAAAAAAGGAGTGTACTCCTCAGTGAGGATAAGTTAAATTAGCATTAATATTCAAGTTAAAAGTGAAAATGGAAGAAACATTAGATTTAAATTATACATTGTTACGCAACACAGACCAGGTTACTCGTACTGAGTTTGTAAAAAATACTTACAAGCATCTAGCGGGAGCAGTATTGGCATTTATAGTAGTAGAGACTATTTTATTAAGCATGCCATGGGCTAAGAGCTTGGCTAGTGCATTAGTAAGCAGTGGAACTACTTGGTTACTGGTTTTAGGAGCCTTTATGTTGGTGACTAATTATGCTGAAAAAATGGCTGCCAAGTCTCATGACAGGAATAAGCAGTATTTAGGTTTAGGAATTTTTATAGTAGCAGAAGCTATTATCTTTTTACCGCTTATCATGATGGCTATTTCAGCTGGAGGAGGGACTTCGTTAATTCAGCAAGCCGGCTTAATAACCTTCGCATTGTTCGCTGGGTTATCATTAGTCGTTATAAAAACGGGTAAAGACTTTTCATTCTTAAAAACAGCATTAACAGTAGGAGGTGTAGTAGCTTTTGGACTGATTATAGCAGGAGCTATTTTCGGATTTAATTTGGGCTTAGCATTCTCTGGTGGAATGGTAGTCTTAGCAGCGGGTTCTATTCTTTATCAAACATCTAACATGGTTCATAAATATTCTACTGATCAGCATGTAGCTGCAGCCTTAGGATTGTTTGCTTCAGTGATGTTATTGTTTTGGTATCTTCTTAGCATTTTGAGTAGAGATTAGTCGATAATCCTTTTTTAGAGATAAATAAACGAGTTATTAATAGAGAGACCTCCAGTCTTTCTTGAGAAAGAATAATAGATAAATTAAAGATGAGCGACAGTTATTACGATCCTAAAGACCTTAGAAAATTCGGTAAAATCACTGAATGGCAGAAAGAACTAGGAGAAAAATTCTTCGATTGGTACGGAGCTGTATTTGCAGAAGGAGCACTTTCAGCTAGAGAGAAATCATTAATAGCCTTAGCTGTAGCACATTCTGAAAGTTGTCCATATTGTATAGATGCGTACAGTAAAGATGCGTTGCAACGCGGAATTTCTAAAGAAGAAATGATGGAAGCTGTGCACGTAGCAGGAGCCATTAAAAGTGGAGCTACTATGGTACACGGAGTACAAATGATGAATAAAGTGAATAAACTAAGTATGTAACCATGGCTGTAAAATCATTATTAGCACGAAAAGATGATTTAAGCTTAACGGCTAATCAACTAAAAGTCTTGAACGGAGAGCCATTTTCGAGTGGTGAGTTAGAATCTTTTAGACAGAAATTAGAAAAGCAAAATTTGTTTCCACTGAAGCCTATTGGCCTGGATGTTTTTCAGGTGAATGTGGGGTACATGTGTAATCAAGTTTGTTCTCACTGTCATGTAGATGCTGGCCCTGACCGGAAGGAGATAATGACCACTGAGACTATGCGGTTGTGCTTAGATGTCCTAAAAGAGTCAGGAGCTAAAACACTTGATTTAACTGGTGGAGCGCCCGAGATGAACCCTAACTTTAGATGGTTTGTAGAGGAAGCTTCTAAAATAGGTGTAGAGGATTTTATAGTCCGTTCTAATCTTACCATCATTCGAGCTAATAAAAAGTATTATGATCTTCCTGAGTTTTTTAAGAAGCACAACATACATGTGATTAGTTCGCTGCCTTATTATAAGCGCGGAAAAACCGACCAGCAGCGTGGTGATGGTGTTTTCGATAAGTCCATAAAAGCACTTCAAACGCTTAATGATGTGGGGTATGGAATGCCAGATTCAGATCTTAAGTTAGATTTAGTCTACAATCCATCTGGAGCGTTTTTACCTGGAGATCAAGCAGCTTTAGAAAAAGATTTTAAAGAAGCACTTAAGGAAGATTTTGATATTGACTTTCACAGTCTTTTTGCTATTACGAATCTACCAGTAAGTAGATTTTTAGAATACTTAGTAGCTAGTGGAAACTATGAAGATTACATG
>CAJXOV010000291.1 GCA_913057815.1 uncultured Flavobacteriales bacterium | reverse complement strand
GAGATGTAGAGAGGTCTCGTGGGCTCGGAGATGTGTATAAGAGACAGTTATCAGAGTTTTAAGGTTCCTCATCAAATTTCAATCAATAGAAAAAACATAGATATTTCTAGAGCTGATTTAGTGGCTGTAGCTAAAAAAGTAGGAATTAGAGGTTATCACCAGCTTATAGATCAAGTGGTAGAAGCTGTATCTACTTTTACAGTTAAAATAGCGGAGTATGGATTGAATAAAAACACTACAGATTTAATCGCGAAGGACTTAGAGAGAAACGCTATTCGTCTGAAGAGAATCAAATAGCTTTAAAAACTTCTTAGGAATAGGTGCTTGTACAGTAAGAATTTCTTTGGTGAATGGATGAATGAACTCTACGGAATAAGCATGAAGATATAATCCTTTCCCTTTCAAAATAAGCTCTTCAGGACTGTAATCTGCATCTCCTAATATGGCATTTCCATGGCCAGAAAGATGTTTTCTTATTTGATGTTTTCTTCCTGTTCTCGGATGAAGAATTACCAAGTTTAAGAAGCCAAACCTTTCTGAAATTACAGACTCCAGAACTTCATAGGAAGTATGAGCTTCTTTGTTATCAATAGCTTCCTGAAACTCTCCTTTTGAGCTTTTCATTTCACCCATACTCACTGCCATATATGATTTTTGAATTTCTTTTATTTCAAACATTTGATTAAGAGCTCTAATGCTAGAACTAGTTTTTCCAACCAACAAAACACCGGTTGTTGGAAAATCTAATCGATGGACAGGCTGAGGATGACAAGTGTCTGGTAGAGTACTTTTCTTTAGGTTTTGCTCTAGAGCATTGGCTATAGTTTTGAATTTGTTTCCGCTAACTTGAATTCCTGCGGGTTTGAATACAGCTGCCAAATGTTCATCTTCATAAATGACTTCTAACGGGTATTCCATTTTTCGCGTTGCAACGCTTATTTCTTCATTTACTAACTCAATTTTATCTCCAGTATGAATAAAAGTAGCTGAACTAGCTTTTTCACCATTTACATAAATGAGCTCTTTCTTGAGTTTCTTTTTCAGGGAAGATTTAGTAGGGCAGGAGGAGAAAATTCCTACGCCATATTCTTGAAGCCGCATGGGCTCAGGAAGAGTGATGGCTATGTGTTCTTTTGATTCGATGCTGCTAAGATAGCAGGTAGGATTCGTTAATTGAGTTCGGTGATTTCTATTTCTACTCTTCTGTCGAATTTAGGATCTCCGCCTAAAGGAAATTCCCCTTCAAATCCTATATAAGAAAGCCTTTTGCTGGCTATTCCATTCTTTTTTAAGAACTGATAAATCTTTCGGGCTCTTCTCTCAGATAGGTTATTTGTATCTGGAGATTTAAAATTAGGATCGTAGTAGTAGGGATCATAAATATGGCCTTGGATTTGGACACTAATTTCAGGATTTTCTTTTAATTCATTGAGCAGTGAATGGGCGTAATCAATTGATTCTTCTAAGATAATGTCTTCATTTCCTTCAAACAAAATTCCTTCTAATAGTATTTTATCGCCAACTTCTAAGTCACCTTCTAGATAACTTGGAATTTCCTCCTTCTCGTTTTCTAGAAGGACTTCTTCCACAGGCTCAACTTCCGGTTCTGAAATAGCTACTGTTTTTAGCGCAGGAGGAAGTTTTGGAGTTAGGTGAAAAGTGATTTCTGCTTTTCTGTTTTTGGTTCTTTGAGTTTCTGAGTTGAGGTTTTTGAGATGGGTTAGAGAGATCTCACCATTGCCGTTGATGATTAAGTTTTGATCAGATTCATTGATTCTGGCAGGTAAAATTTGAGCCACCGCCTCAGCTCTATTCTTAGATAGCTTCAGGTTGTAATCGTCAGAATCTACATCATCACAAAACCCGTTGATCGTGGATCTAACAATGGAAAATTCTTCTGTGAGCGAAGTGATAGTTTCAATCACCTTAGCTTTATCTATTTCAGAAATTTCGTAAGAATTGCTCTCAAAGTAAACCGTAACTGTGGTGTCTTTTTGGGAATAAGTAATAAAGTTAGTTAGAACACTGACGAGTAGGAGGAAAGTTGATTTCATTTTCTGGTTAGTTCTTAATTTCTAACATTAATAATGATTCAATATTGTGAAAAGGTACAATTAACGGAAGAAAGAAATTAGTCAGTGAATTGATCGAAATTAACGGAAGGCCTTAACAACTGTTCTTTAGAAGCAAGAATCTAATGATGTTTATCGCCATTCCAAACGTTAAAAAATGTAAATTGCTGGAACCTTAATAACCAAATATACAATCGAGATGAAAAAATTATACTCTTTAACCCTGGCTGCGCTTGGGTTCTCTTTTATGTGCGGAGCACAATTCACAGATGACATGGAGGCTTATGATGATGGACCAATCTTTAACGAAGTTTGGACCACTTGGGACGGAACAGATGATGGAGAACAAAATGCCATTGTAGTATCTACCATTTCCTCTTCAGGAGATAAATCAGTCTACATTAGTGCTGGAGAAGGAACTACAGGTGGGCCTCAGGATGCAGTATTAAAATTCGGAGATGGAGTTTCCTCTGGTGCATGGTCAGCTAAATGGATGATGTATATTCCTGCGGACAGCTCGGCTTATTTTAATCTACAAGGAAACATCACGCCAAACGCCAACGCCAATTTAGAATTCCTTTCTGGGAATGTAACTTTCAATGCTGCTAATGGTTCGCCAGATGTTGGTGGAGATGATAATGCCGAAGGCATCACTTCTTTTGTTTTTCCAAGTGACGAGTGGTTTGAGGTCATAGCTACTGTAAACTTTGACGCTGGAATTTATAGTCTAACTATTAATGGAATAGAAACTGCTGCTGCACCTATAGGAACTACATCTACCAATGCTGCTATTACTGTGTGGGGAGGAATTGACTTCTATGCTGCGGATACAGCCAATGGATACTACATAGATAATGTAGAGTTTTATTCAAACCCTCTTTCTGTAGAAGAACTTTCTTCAGCTGACTTTTTGGTGTATCCTAACCCTGCCAATAGCGATGTAACTATTTATTCTTCGCAAGCTGTATCGGAGATTTCTATTTTTAATCTTTTAGGAGAAGAAGTGTTAACTGTGGATAGAGGAATTTCTCAAAAAATAGATATAAGCCACTTAGAGTTGGGTTATTATATGGTTCAGTTTTCGAACGGATTAGACAAGAAAACCGTAAAGCTTATCAAGCAATAAGTAAAAAAATATTAACTATAAAAAGCCCCATCAGTATGCTGATGGGGCTTTTTTATTGTCATTTTTTAAGGAGTACTACTAAAAGCGGTGCTCATGAGTATAACGTTTAGTATATGGCAAGTAGGGCAGTTGAAAGCGATAACCATTCAAGTTTGCACTGAGCCAAAGCGTTGTATTTTGTTTTTAATTTATTCATTCTTAAAAGCCAAATCAACGATTTGGCGGTGTTGGTAAATAGCACTGAACTTTCGTAAACCACCGAACGCCCTATTTGCTATATACAGTTTTACCCACTGGCTTTCTATTTCTATCTTGAAATTCAAAAAGAGGGTCAAAATCTCTATTTTCTTCTTTTAAGTAATCTCCCTCAAGTTCAAATAATTTATCAAGTTTGATTTCATCTACTATCAATGCTTGATATATGTTGTGAATCATTCTATAGTCTGTAAAAAATTTGTTTTTGTCATTATTCCATTGATTTCCAAAATCTGATAACCAATTGTAAAACAGCATTGCTTGTTCTTGATTAGAAAGCTGAGCGCGAAGTATTCTTAAGTATTTCCGCTTTTCATTATATGAAATCATCTTTTCATTTTGGTTAACAACAAATTTAACTGTCTGAAATAGATGCCGGTAGTAATGTGCTAATTGTGAAGAATAGCCTTCAAAAAGGTCGAACTTTAGATTATCCTTGACATGTAAATCATTATCAACTAGATCCTTCATTGTTTTTGGTAAGCTCGTGTAATGATTTTCTTTGTGTTTGATCTTGAATTCACTAACTTCCTTAAAGAACGCATGCTTTTGTAAATCAAAATCACTTAATCCACTAAAAAAAATACCATATGCTTCGTTGACCCATACTTTAGGGTCTTCATCAGGGAAATGCTTTTTGGCAATTCTATAAATTATTTCAAACTCACTTTTCAAAAAGTTAAAAGTCCTTCTCCCATTAATTGTTTTTTCAACTCTGTCAATATC
>CAJXOV010000290.1 GCA_913057815.1 uncultured Flavobacteriales bacterium | reverse complement strand
TTCGTCGGCAGCGTCAGATGTGTATAAGAGACAGCTTCTAGCCGTTCTATTTCATTTTCGGGAAGTTTCGTTTCTATCATCTAGATCTTAAATATATTATAAAATTCAACTGAAATATAAAGGTAGTAGTCGAGTTGTCCTTTAATTCTAAAAGTGAATATGATTTTATGAATTAGTCTACTGAATCAGCAGAGCATTGCTACGCAGTTCTTACCTCTCTAATAGAACTCTCATCAAAAGTATCTGACTTTACTAAAGCCCAATCTTCCAAGTTAAACTCTACCATTTCGGCAGAACCAGAAGCAAATATTTTTCTCTCACCTTGTAGATGTGCAAAAAGTGAACTAACTGTAACTCCTGGAGCTATAAGAACTACAGTGTCTATATGATTGGAAGTTTGTCTTAAAAGCTGAAAGCAACCTTCCATGTCTAAATCTTGTAAATTGGGATTGACGTTTAACATCCTTTCATCATCTATACTATATGTCTCACATAAAACTTTAGCCGCAGCTTGAGCTTTAGAAAATGAGGAACTATGAATAAATGTGGAGTTGCGTGTAAATGATTCTTGAACATTGTCTAAGAATAACTTTCCCAGTACTTTACGTCTGGATTTAAATACGCCAAAATATCGTTTGCGCCTCATAAGAGGGCATCGAATTAATACGAGAGATTTCATAAAACTAGCTAAGGTTATTTAAAGATACGAAATCTTAAGTGATTTTATCATTTTGCTTTTCAATAACTCTAAATTGAAGCCGAAATATATACCTTTACGAATCTAAATAAGTGAACAATGTCGGAAGAAAATAAAGTGATATTTTCTATGGTGAAGATTAATAAAAACACACCACAGGGAAAGCATATACTAAAGAATATTTACCTCTCTTTTTTCTACGGAGCCAAGATTGGAATTATAGGATTAAACGGTTCTGGAAAATCTACTGTAATGAAAATTATAGCAGGACTGGATGATGCATACCAAGGTGATGTCGTTTGGAGTGAGGGTTATTCAGTAGGATACCTTCCTCAGGAACCTAAATTAGATCCAGATAAAACGGTTAGAGAAATTATAGAAGAAGGAACTCAGGAAGTAGTAGACGCATTAAAGCAATATGAAGAAATCAACTTGAGATTCGGTGATGAAGAAATTCTGAATGATACAGATAAAATGCAAGCTCTTATGGATGAGCAAGCTAAAGTTCAGGATGTCATAGAAGCCTTAGATGGATGGGAACTAGAAACTAAGTTAGAGATAGCTATGGACGCTTTAAGAACTCCACCACAAGATCAAAAAGTAAGTGAGCTATCAGGTGGAGAAAAGAGAAGAGTAGCACTGTGTAGATTGTTACTTACTGAGCCTGATGTTCTTTTGTTAGATGAGCCTACTAACCACTTGGATGCAGAGTCTGTTCAATGGTTAGAAATGCATCTACAGCAGTATAAAGGAACTGTAATAGCAGTTACCCATGATAGGTATTTCTTAGATAACGTAGCAGGATGGATCTTAGAGTTAGATAGAGGAGAAGGAATCCCATGGAAAGGTAACTACACATCATGGTTAGATCAAAAAGGAAAGAAATTAGCTACTGAAGAAAAACAAGAATCTAAACGTCAGAAACTTTTAGCCAGAGAGTTAGAATGGAGTAAGATGTCACCTAAAGGCCGAAGAGCTAAGAATAAGGCTAGGTTGAACAACTATGACAAGCTAATGAGTGATGGAGGAAAAGAGCAGGATGCTATGCTAGAAATTCCTATTCCAAATGGTCCTAGATTAGGGAATAATGTAATTAACGGAGAGGGAGTCACTAAAGCATTCGGAGATAAGTTGTTGATAGATGGTTTAGAGTTTAAACTTCCACCTGCGGGTATAGTTGGTATCATTGGGCCAAACGGAGCTGGTAAAACCACACTTTTCAGAATGATGATGGGCGAGGAGACTCCAGATTCTGGTACTATCACTATAGGAGATACTGTAGAGCTTGGATACGTAGATCAAACTCATCAAGACTTAGATCCTAATAAATCTGTATGGGAAGTAATCAGTGGTGGAAATGAGAACATAGAGATAGGTGGAAAGAAAATTGTTTCTAGAGCATATGTCAGTAGATTTAACTTTACGGGGAGCGATCAACAGAAAAAAGTAGGAGTTCTTTCAGGAGGAGAAAGAAACAGACTTCACCTAGCTATGACTCTTAAAACAGAGGCTAATGTATTACTTTTAGATGAGCCTACTAACGATATAGATGTTAACACATTAAGAGCTCTAGAAGAAGGAATATTGAACTTTGCTGGTTGTGCAGTAGTTATCTCTCATGATAGATGGTTCTTAGATAGGATTTGTACACATATCATGGCTTTCGAAGGTGATTCTGAAGTTTACGTATTTGAAGGGACTTATTCTGAATACGAAGAGAATAAGAGAAAAAGACTAGGAGATGTAGGGCCTAAAAGAATCAAGTATAAGAAGTTAACCAGATAACATAATGAGCACTTTTCGAACGTTATGTGGGGTTCTTTTGATTGTATTAACAGCTAGCTCGTGCACTGAGTCTTACGAGTGCCTATGTGATATAAAAGTATATGACATAGATGGAAATATTATAAACTCATACACAAATTCAAGCAGCAGTATTGCTACAGAGAATGGTGCCAAGAAAATTTGTGAAGATGAAGAGGATCGATATTCGGATCCACCTACGCAATCAGTAAATTGTTATTTAGATTAAAATTCTGATATCAAGAGCTAGTCAACAGAGATTAGCTCTATGTCAAAGAAAATGACAGCATCTCCTCCAATAGTAGCGTTTCCATTAGGACCATAAGCCAAACTAGATGGAAGAAATAATGTTCCATTTCCACCTTCTTTGAACAATGGAATTCCCTCTTGCCATCCTTCTATAACACTTGTGAGAGAGAGAGTAATACCATCATCAGAAGTAGTTTCATCGAAAACATTTCCAGAAGGATGAAATCCTTTGTATTTCACTGTCACATCTGAAATAGCAGAAGGGCGCGCTCCATCTCCTTCTTCGTTAATGATATAATGCAATCCTGAATCAGTTGACTGAGCAGTTAAATTATTGTCATCCAAATAATCTTGAATTTTCTCTATATCTTTTTCTAACTGTCTTTCTTCTGCCTTTTTACACGCGTTGCAAAACAGGGCTATACTCATCAGGATAAATAATGTTCTCTTCATTGTTTTTTTTCTAGGCGTTAAAATTAAGTATAAGCTGAAAGACTCCGTTTGTTACACCCGCTATTTTATTATAATTTAATGTACTGGGAATATCTGAGCTGATATGATAGTTAGAATTTCTATAAAATGAAGTATCAGTGATCATTAGAGCGGAGAATCCATTTTCCCAATAATTTTTATGATCAGAATAGTCTATGCCAGGAACTTTAGCAGGGGCGGATACAGATCTAACGTTAACCTCAGATTGACTTTTTAACCCTTTTCTTACCTTTCTAAGGAATTTACCTTCACCGAATTTAGTAACCAAGCTTATGTAATTGGCTTTACTAGGATAAACTAGTTTCATAATGCTAGCAGGGTACCTCTGTGAACCTCTTTCTTCCGAGTAGAAGCCAAGCATTTCTAGCGAGATCATTCCTATTACATCTACACTATCCTTTTTTAAGGAACGCGCATGAACGGCACTTCCCATCATAAAGCTTCTGAAAAATGGCGGTTCTTCTAATGTATAAGCTACCAAATCTATTCTATAGTTAAGTTCTATGTAATTAGCATCTAAAAGTCGAGCCAATTCGATGAGTGAGCTAACTCCACTAGCATTGTCATCCGCACCTTGCTGATTCCCGCACACATCATAGTGCGCACCTATGATTAGCCTGGGGGCATCTTCAGGTCCGAAAGAAGAAATAACATTAAAGTATTCGTTTCGTTTATCTGAAAAAGTCTGCTTTACAGTATTGTTGGAATAATTTGATAGAGTGTTGTAGATGTAATTTCCTGCTCTGTTTAGCTCCTTAGGATTATTCCAGGTTCTAAACTCGTTTTCTCTGCACAGGGAATCTACAGATATTGCTATTTGTTCAGCACTAGCTTTCTCTGAAAACCTGAGTTTATCTAGCTTTAAATAATCGGTTGTAGCAGATGTAGTAAGGCTTAGTAGAATAATACCTGTCTCTTATACACATCTGACGCTGCCG
>CAJXOV010000289.1 GCA_913057815.1 uncultured Flavobacteriales bacterium | reverse complement strand
AGATGTAGAGAGGTCTCGTGGGCTCGGAGATGTGTATAAGAGACAGCCATAAGAATTTCCAATACAGGATTAGAAGATATGACTGATTTTGAGATTTCTCTATGGGTCGAAGGTGAATTAATAGAAACTATAACAATAGACGAAACAATTGAACCTTTTTCAGATGCTGATTTTGAGTTCACAGTACCACAGGATTTTTCAACTGTTGGTGATTATAACATCACAGGTATCGTTACTCATTTAGATGATGAGTATGTGAATAATGATACATTACACTATGTCTTAAGCAATACCCATGTATTGGATGGCGAGCTTTCTATGGGACAGTTAAATGTTGTTTGTGATGATGTTGTAGAAGTTAACGCTGTCATTACCAATCAAGGTGAAACTATTATCACTGAAGTAGAAATTGAAGTAGTAGTTAATGAATTAGTTGTTGATGTAATTACAGAAACTGTTGAAATTTTATTCCAAGACCAAGGTATAGTGGCAATAAGTATTGATGAAAACCTTCAAGAATTAGGTAATGAAATCACTCTTAATTTGTTAAGTGTAAATGACCAAATGGATGGAGATGGAACGAATAATTCAGGGACTTCAACTACCGATCTAGGTTCAGAATATGATATTATCACGCTTATTATAAACGCAGATAATTATCCTAATGAGACTTCTTGGGAAGTCATTGATGAAGGATCGAATGAAGTTGTTGCCAGTGGAGGTGTTTGGGGAGACTTTGAGGAATTTAGTCAAGATATTTGTATAGATTATGGTTCTTGTTTTTCCCTTTATGTATACGATTCGTGGGGTGATGGAATTTTTGATACTCCTGGAAACGAATTTGCTTTTCTAGTTTATAATTCATCAGGTGAGGCTATTATTACTAATGATGGAAACTTTGATCATGAGGCACAAGAAGTGTTTTGTCCTGACGGAACAGGATGTGGGATTACCGCAGATATAAACTTAACTCATGCGATTGATGCCGGTGGGGCCATTTCTATCAATACTAATTCTGGAGTAAATCCATTTCTGTATAGTATAGATGGAGGAATAACATTTGTAGAGGACAATACTTTCGCAGATTTAGCTCCAGGAGATTACACGGTAGTCATTCAAGGTGCTACTGGAATTTGCTCTTATGAAGAGGTTGTTTCTATTGAAACATGTGTGTTTACAACAGCAGATATAGAAGAAAGCGTAGTTTCTTCTGTGGTAACTGCAGATGGTTCGATTGTAATCACTCCTACTTCAGGTGTAGGTCCTTATCAATATAGTATTGATGGAGGTCAAAATTTTGTTGACAGTAATGAATTCCTCGATTTGGCTGTAGGTAATTATAATGTAATCGTACAAGATGCGTTGCAAATTTGCCAATTTGAAGTAAGTGTTCCAATCTTAGTTGATGGTGAAATACTAGTTAATGAACATGAGCAGTTGGCCAATGCTATCAAGGTATATCCGAATCCAACGTACAATAGTATTAATATTGAATTTGAATTGTTCTCTGAAATATCTGACGATGTAAATATTGAAGTGTTTGATAATTTAGGCCGAACAATTAAAACGAGTTCAATTTCAAAGAATAGTGGTGGAATTACCACTTTATCTCTAGATGGATTTGTTTCAGGAAATTATTTCATCAGATGTCATAATGATAGTTTCTCTAAAAGTTTTAAAGTAGTTAAGATGTAAATTGATTGTTAGCTGATTGAGTTAATAATCGATTATTTATCTTGTGTTTTGAAAAAGACTCGTGATTAGTGTAATACTATTATCACGAGTCTTTTTAGTTGTAATCAGAAGCTAGACGGTTATTGGTTGATATTCTTTTGTCTCAAAGTAAAGAAGTGTGCTGGTGTGAATTTGTCCTGTTATCGACTCTTAACCAATAATGGTAGACTTCCCTCAGGATGAGATTGCATAACCCTAAGACATTCTTATCTTTGAATGTTGGATAGCCAGATTAATATAAAATGACACTCGCAGATGAATAGCTTGAAAGATAGAATTAAGAAGATTCCGGTTGAAGATCAAGTTATCGAGAATTCTGATAAACTGAAAGTATCAACTGAAGAGCCAAGTGCAGAGCTCAAGCCAAAGTCAAATGACGAGCTTAACGCTGAAAACCCCAATAGAAAGAAAAGAAGACAGGCTACCGAAGAAGAGTTAGCCAACCCACTGCATGGAGTAAAGCTAAAAGAAATTCTTGAACGCTTAGTTGACCATTACGGCTGGGAGTATTTGGCTGAGCGTGTAAATATCAGATGCTTTCAGTACAATCCTACTATGAAATCAAGCCTAGGATTTTTGAGAAAAACAAAATGGGCTCGAGTGCATGTGGAAGATGTTTACTTGGATATGCTGGATGAGCTGGATGTTATACCCTAAAGAGCACCTCTAAAATCTTAGTATGACATATCTTATAAATCCTCTTAAATTTCATAAATTTAAAATCGACAATTGAGTCATGATGAATACCCCAGTAGAAAACAATGAGACTAAAAAAACTAAAACCTTAAACGCCATACTTATTGGTGTGTTAATTGGTATAGTGGCTTATAGCGTCTTTAATAGTACATGGGGATTTTTTACTTTAATTCCTCTTTATATCATCTATAAGTTGGTAAATAAGAAAGACGGAATAGGCTCGTAATAAGTCAAAATAGTTTGTCTGGCTCTAATATGTGCTTAGACGTGCTTAAACCTTAAAATAGCTTTTGTATTGCCAGACTCTGGGCAGAAATGCAGCAAGTAAAAAAGGATAAAGAACGATGTCTAGAATGAGATTTCCTGCTGAGAAGGTCATGTTATCTTCAATAATGGTACTATGTCCTGCACGGTGTAAAATGTGCTTGTGCTTCCATTTTTTAATAGGAAAAGGCAGTTTTTTTCCCTCATCAATGAAGTAGCATTTGTCCTTAGATATACCACTTTCTGTTATTTCACTAATCCATTCTCCAGCTATAGGTAACTTTAAATGCACGATATCGCCTTTCTTGGATCCGCCAAACTCTATCAGTTTAGCACCAGGAGGAAGCAAGTACATGAACAGCTCTGCATCGAACCGATTGCTTATAGCCATTAAATCTCCGCTCACTTTAGATCGTAATGTGATATTCATGTTGGCAATTAACCACTTCTTCCTGAATTAATTCTAACGAATTCAATTATTAGATTAATCAAAAGCGAAAAATAATTAAAACCGAATAACTGTTCTATAAAGGTTTATCTGACGTGTGTGTTTATTTAATGGGAAATATCACATTTTAGTAATGAACTTATAAGTAGAGCCATAATCAGAGATTAATGTTAGAGTAATAGTCTATAATTGAATCAAAATGCGACAGTCATTCATTTATAGACTTAATATGAGAAAAAAGGAATTTTTAATAGTGATTTTTTTTCATTGGGGTGTTTTTAACACATGCCCAAAATCAATCTGACTCCTTAAAACTGATTTGGGAAAATGAATTAGAAGTTGATTCCAACAGGTATAATGCCTTAGAGGAATATTATGATATAAATAATCAGTCACGGCCAGATTCAGCACTTTCAGCTTTAGATTTTTATTACGAATTAGCTCAAAGAAAAAAAGATACCTATCGGTTACATCAAGCGGCTAATGGTAAGGGAAATATCAATAGGCTTAAAGGAAACTATGATATAGCTATGAAAGCTTATAAAGAAGCAGAAAGTCTAGCTATTCAACTAAATGAATCTTCCTTGCAGGCCAAAGTACGTGGAAATATGGGGAATATATTCGTTTACAAACAAGACTATAAACAAGCTGTAAATTACTTCTCTAACGCATTAAGAGTTTACCAAGAAATGGGTGACACGAAGGGAGAATCACACATGCTCACCAGTTTGGGAAGTGTTTTTCTTATTATAAATAATTATGACCTCGCTTTGGAGTATTACCAACATGCATTTTCTATTTTAAAAAGAAGGGGATTTGAAGATAGAAGAACGGGCATTATTTATATAAACATAGGTTGGACAAATTTTGAAAAAGAACAGTATAAAGAAGCTAAGATATCCTACGAAAAAGGCCTTGAAATCTTTAAAGTAAAGAACCATAAATTCTTCATTGCAGAATGCTATGCTTCCTTGGCTAAAATTCACATTGAACTACATCAATTAGAAGAAGCCAAAGAGTATGCCGAAAAGAATTTGGTGCTAAATCTGTCTCTTATA
>CAJXOV010000288.1 GCA_913057815.1 uncultured Flavobacteriales bacterium | reverse complement strand
GATGTAGAGAGGTCTCGTGGGCTCGGAGATGTGTATAAGAGACAGATACACCCCTGCGGATATATAAACTTGCACAAGTTTTAAATCATAACAGTTTCAATTTATAAAGTGGCGTCTTGGTAAACGCCACTTTTTTTATGCCCTAATTTTCATAAAAAAGCCCTGAACATATTTCTGTCCAAGGCTTTAAAAATTGTTGATCTAGTTCTTAATCCAAGAATGGGTATCTATAATCCTTAGGAGAAACTAGAGTTTCTTTAATAGTTCTAGGAGATGTCCATCTAAGTAAGTTGATGTAACTACCCGCTTTATCGTTAGTTCCAGAACCTCTTCCACCACCAAATGGTTGCTGTCCTACTACGGCTCCAGTAGGCTTGTCATTTATATAGAAGTTTCCTGCAGCATGTTCTAACACTTTCATAGCTTCTACTACTGCATATCTATCTTTAGAGAAAATAGCACCTGTTAAAGCGTACTCAGAAGTTTCGTCTACCATTTTAAGCATTTCTGCCCATGTACTGTCTTCGTATACATATATAGTCATTACAGGTCCGAAGATTTCTTCGCACATTGTTCTGAACTTAGGATTTGTCGTTACTATTACTGTTGGCTCTACGAAATATCCTTTAGATCCATCGTAATTTCCTCCGGCTATAATTTCAGCATCATCTTGTTCCTTGATGAAGTCGATGTAAGCAGAAATTTTATCGAAAGAGTTTTTATCAATAACAGCATTTATAAAATTACCGAAATCTTCAGGGCTTCCCATTTTGAAAGAAGCTAGATCTGTAATTACTTTTTCTTTTATTTCTGGCCATAAACTAGCTGGAACATATGCTCTACTAGCCGCAGAACATTTCTGTCCTTGGAATTCGAAAGCTCCTCTAGAAATTCCTGTAGCTACTTCTATAGGGTGAGCAGAAGGGTGAGCTACTATGAAATCTTTACCTCCAGTTTCTCCTACTATTCTAGGATATGTTCTGTATTTGCTGATGTTAGCTCCTATAGTACTCCATAAATGTCTGAATACTCCAGTACTTCCTGTAAAGTGTAAACCTGCAAAATCTCTATGATTAAATACAACTTCTCCAGCTTCAGGACCATCTACAGTTACCATATTGATAACTCCATCAGGTAAACCTGCTTCTCTAAATAATTCCATAATTACTTGAGCCGAATAAACTTGTGAATCAGCCGGTTTCCATACTACAGTATTCCCCATCATAGCTACACATGCAGGTAAGTTGGCTGCTATAGCTGTAAAGTTGAAAGGAGTGATACAAAAAACAAATCCTTCCAAAGGTCTGTATTCTAATCTATTCCAAACACCATCGCTAGATTCAGGCTGTTGACCATAAATATCTTGAACGAATGCTGCATTAAATCTTAAGAAATCAATTAACTCGCATGAAGCATCTATCTCAGCTTGATAAGCATTTTTACTTTGTGCTAACATAGTAGCCGCATTCATTTTGGCTCTGTAAGGGCCAGCTAATAAATCAGCAGCTTTTAAGAAGATAGAAACTCTATGTTCCCATGGCATGTTTGACCACGCTTCTTTAGCTTCCAGTGCAGCAGTAATAGCATCTTCTACATGTTTCTTAGTTCCGAAATTGAAATGACCAATCACATGCTGATGATCATGAGGAGGTGACATAGCCACCTTCTTTTCAGTTCTAACTTGCTCACTTCCGATGTACATAGGGACATCAATAGTAGAGTTAAACATCTCCTTATACTTAGCTTTAAGCTCTTCTCTTTCAGGAGTTCCAGGCCCGTAGCTCAGTACGGTTTCATTAATAGGATAGGGTACGTTGTAGATTCCTTTTGACATGTTTATTGCTTTTTTTTGCGTTGCAAAGCTACTAAAACCTAAAGAATAAAAATGGGAAATACTGCCTGCTTTATGAACGCACCAAAGCCGTCATTTGTAGATAGAAATAAAGAGAATTAGGATAGCGAGTTTAGAGAAAAGTCTACTGAATTTCAGCGGTCAATCCTCTGTCTAAAAGAGCGGTGCACATTGGTTCTAAGTCATCATAATCGCCTTCCTTTACCGCACATTTTCCTTTAAAGTGAACCAGAATAGTGCACTGTTCTGCTTGAATGGGTTCGTGACCACAAACTTTTACCAAAGCATCTATAACGAAATCAAAAGTATTGACCTCATCATTAAACAATACTATCTTTTGAGAAACTGCTTCTTCAACGAGGACTTCAGTTTCTTCTTGAGTTTGTGTGGAATATTTTATGCTCATAGCTATACAAAGATAATTAATCCTTTTCAAGTATAGAGGTATAAAAAGGGTGTAATTAACATTGAAAATTGAATACTGTCTATTAATTATTACATAGCTTTGAACTAGGTATGAAAGTAGAATTAATAGCAGATTTAAAGGGACATGGGGCACCCATTTATGATATTCAATTATTGAATGACATCCTATATTCTGCTAGTTCCGATAAAATGCTAGCCTCGTGGTCTACTGACACCAATGAACCTCATCCATTCAGTGTGAAGGCAGAAGCAGGTATCTACTGTTTTGATATTTCTGAATCTCGATTACAGATAGGCTGCTCTTCAGGGAGTTTAAATGTGATAGATTTAGTAAATAAGAAAGAACTAAGAAATTTCAAAATTCATAAAAAAGGGGTTTATCTAATTCACAGAATAACCGAATTGGACCTGCTGGTTACCGGAGGTGGAGATGGTGTGTTAAACTTTTTCCAGCATTCTTCTATGGAGTTGATAAGGAGTATGAAAGTATCTACTCTAAAGATTCGATCTGCATATTATAGCTCAAATGAAGGTCAATTATATATTGGGTGCGGAGAAGGTCTGATTAGAATCTTTGAACTAGATTACTTTAATGAAGTAAAGAGTTTTAAGGCTTCAGAGGAGAGTGTCAATGTAATAGTAAAACATCCAACTAAGCCAGTAATAATATCCTCAGGTAAAGATGGTTACATTCATTTCTGGAAGGAAAACATTCATACTAAAATTAGAAGTATAGCAGCTCATAACATGACTATTTACGCTCTTCAGTTTAATCCAAAAGGGGATAAGTGTGTTTCTGTTAGTAGAGATAAGTCAGTGAAGGTTTGGGATTCAGAAACTTTTGATATGGTCGAGAAACTAGAGAGGATAGGTCATAAAGGGCACACGCATAGTGTTAACTCTTTAGCATGGATTAACTCATCAGAGTTTTATACCGCTGGAGATGATAGAATAATCAAAAGATGGAAGATCCTAAATTAGTTAAGCTGAATAAAGGCCTTAAAAGACGGTTTGTTTTGTTAGTCGTATGTGTTGTGTTCTTTTTGCTATGCAAAAATCTACCTTTCGTTTATGAGTTCTATGAAACTGTTTATTTCAATGTTTTCTCCAAAATATTTAGATCACTAGGAAAAGGGTTCGGTCAAATTATCTATCTGATTATACTAGTGGTTATTCTAATAAGAATGCTTGGAAGCTTTACTTTTCAAAATTGGGAATTAAGAATTAAAAGTTTAATCGGTGGATTTCTATCCATAGTGTTAGTTTTCTTCACTTTGTGGGGATTTCACTATTCTAATTCTACTTTAGAGCCAAGAGCTAATTTGAAAATAAGTGAGTTAGAGACTCTTTATAAACAGCAGGTTAATTTGGCCAATGATAAAAGAGCCGGAATTAATAATGAAAATATTAGATCGAAAAAAATTCCGTCTTCATTTATAAAAGAGTTAAACAATGAGCTATTGTTACAGGCTAATAATCTTAGGCCAAAAGACAGTCTAGTTATATTTCCTGTAAATTTTCAATTGGACGGAGGCCTAAGGAAAATGGGGATTTCTGGGATCTATTTTCCATTTTCAGGAGAACCGTTGTATGATGATTCGGCTATGTTGCTACGCAAATCATTTACTTATGCTCATGAGTTTTTTCATGGCAGAGGAGTTACTGGAGAAGATGAGTGTAATTATTTAGCATATAAAACATTAACTGATTCTAAAAATGAAGAGTTGCATTACGCTGCTCACTTGGATGCCGTTCTTACTTTAAAATACTTGCTTGGAAGGACTAGTGAAGAGTTTATGCAAGATGTGAATTCTCAAGTGTATGAGGATTATCTGTTGTTGAAAAAAGACTCCGAAAAATACCGGAGTTGGTTTCATAAAGTTAGTGCTACTTCTAATGATTTATACCTGAAAATATTGAGCAGTGAGGAAG
>CAJXOV010000287.1 GCA_913057815.1 uncultured Flavobacteriales bacterium | reverse complement strand
CTCTGCCGAAGATGCCGCTCGTTTGGCGGATGGCAATGTTTCGCATGCTATACACATAGCTAAAAATGAAAATCCTGATGCCAATCATTTAGATCTCTTCAGTAATCTAATGAGGTTCGCTTATAAAAAAGATATCGTAGGCGCCATAAATTGGGCTGACCGGGTACACGGTGCAGGAAGAGAAGAGTTGAAACAGTTTCTGACTTATTCCTTACACCTAGTCCGTCAGTGTATTGTAGGGAATTATGCTGGTGCCGATGTCCGTAAGTTGAATGAACAGGAAAATGCTTTTGCGGCCAAGTTTGCTCCATTTATAAACCACAGTAATGTGGTTCAAGTATACGAGCATCTTTCACAGGCAGAATCAGACATAGCTAGAAATGGTTATGCTAAGATTATTCTTTTGGATATGGCTATAGAACTCTTCCGATTGATAAATCCACGTAAGTAGTACTGTGTCAGCCATCTTAAAACGCGTTGCAACGCTATTTCCCTTAAAAATCCCCTGTAGTTATTTAACAGTTATCTCGTAATAACTCAGTTACCATTTAGCATGTGGAATGCGTATTTTTGTGTTTAAGAAAAAAGGTGAAATTAATCACCTAGATTTAAGTCTAGTTCAGGCCTAAATCTCTAAAAATCGGAAGGCATGGGATGTTCAAATTGTGGTTCAGGAGGAGGCTTACCGGGAGGATGTAAAAATAATGGCAACTGTGGTACTGGCGGATGTAATAAGCTGGATGTTTTCGACTGGTTATCAGGAGTAGAACTCGCCCCAGGCCAAAAAAAATATGATGTTATAGAAGTTCGATTTAAAGGCACTCGTAAAGGCTTTTTCAGAATTTCAGGAGGCTTAGACTTACATGTTGGAGAGGTAATAGCCGTAGAATCTTCCCCCGGATATGACGTAGGAGTGGTTTCGCTCACAGGTGAACTAGTGAAAGTTCAAATGAAAAAGAAAAAAGTTCAAGATACTATTGAGCTTAAGAAAGTACTGCGTAAAGCTACTGAAGAAGATATTACCATTTGGCAGGAAGCTAGACAGTTAGAGCATGAAACTATGCATACTGCCAGAGTCTTGGCTAAAGGCGTAGGTCTTTCGATGAAGATTAGTGATGTAGAGTATCAGGGAGATAAGAAAAAAGCTACTTTCTTTTATACTGCTGAAGATAGAGTAGACTTTAGAGAGTTAATCAGAAAAATGGCTGATAGCTTTAAGACTAGAATAGAAATGCGCCAGATTGGTGCCCGTCAGGAATCAGCGCGTTTAGGAGGCATAGGATCATGTGGAAGAGAACTATGTTGTTCTACTTGGTTGACAGATTTTAGAAGTGTTTCTACCAGTGCTGCTAGGTATCAGCAGTTATCACTGAATCCACAGAAGCTGGCAGGTCAGTGTGGTAAGCTTAAATGCTGTTTGAATTATGAGTTAGATATGTATATGGAAGCTGTAAAAGACTTCCCTTCACCTAACATTAAACTCCACACTAAAAAGGGAGTGGCTTATCATTTAAAAACAGACATCTTTAAAAGATTAGTGTATTACGTTTATGATGATGGTGTGGCTGGAAATGCTCCTTTGGCACTGGATTTAAAATCAGTAAATGAAATTATAGCGGCTAATAAGAGTGGTGAAAAGTTCGATGATCTTAAAGACTTCGAAGTAGAGGTGTCTCCTGTAGAGGAAGATACTGATTACCTGAATGTAGTCGGTCAGGACAGCTTAACTCGATTTGATACTAAAAAGAAAAGAAAGCCAAACCGTAATAAGAGAAAACCTTCAGGAAAACCATCTGGAAATAAACCAGCGGAAAACCGAAATAAACCGAATCAGAATAATAAAAGAAGAAAGCCAAATCCTAAAGGGCCAAAACCTCGAGGAAACGGCCCTAAACCATCTGGAAACCCTAAATCAGGAACAGCTCCAGAGGCCAAAGGAAATAACAATCCGGAAAACAAGGGTAAAAAAAGACCACCTAGAAAACCAAGACCACCTAAGAAGGATTAATGATTAGGACTCTTTTTATATTAGTGATAATAGCATTTTCCTTGGCGGGATGTAGAGATGATATGTTCTACTCACATTCCTATGAAATAGAAGACTATAAGTGGGCTACTGATGATGTAAAAGAATTTACATTCAGCATTACAGATACCTCCAAGGTTTATATGTGGTTCGTAGATATAAGGCATACAGCAGATTTTGAGTTTTCTAACTTTTATATTTTTCCAAGGCGAATCTCTCCCAACGGAAAAACCTATACCGACACCTTAAATGTTCCATTAGCCGACCCATCTGGAAAATGGTACGGAAAAGGATTAGGAGATATTCTGGATAATAGAATTCTATGGAAGAAAGATGTTAAGTTTCCGCAAGAAGGAAACTATGTTTTTAGATTAGAACAAGGGAGCCGTGAGGCGGAGCTTGAAGGTATAGTCAACATAGGGTTTTCTATGTACGAGTATGAGTAGGACTCTCTCCTACAGTATTCTAGTCTAACCGCCTACAAACCTAGTAAAGTCATTAAAGTAAAAGTAGTTAACTAATATTTTCTACAATTGACTACTTTTTTAAAATCAATTCTTGGCTTAACGCTAATTTTCCTGATAGATACTTCAGGATTAGCCCAGCAAGATCCGCAGTTTACACAATATTACTTTAATCCTTTATCTACTAATTCTGCATATGCAGGAACTAGAGATGCTCTTAGCATGAACTTAGTTGCTCGTGAACAGTGGCTAGGGATTGACGGAAGACCTCGAACGCAGGCGCTTAGTATACATGCCCCTCTAAAGGATACTAAACTAGCATGGGGTTTAGGGTTTACTTCTGATCAACATGGCCCAGTAAAATCTTCTTACCTCAGTGGTGATGGAGCTTATTCATTTCGAATTACTGAAACTTCGGAGCTATCCTTAGGCTTAAAAGCAAGCCTCCATTTTTTTAGAGCTGAACTTTCAGCTTTGGAAACCAATAATGATATTTCGTTTAGTAAAGACTTAAGTTCTCAGGCCATTCCCAACTTCGGTTTTAGTGCCTACTGGTATTCTAAGACTCATTTTATAGGATTAAGTGCGCCTAGGCTAATAGAAAACGGTGTGATATCCGAAGTAGGAACTATAGAGGTACCTTCAGAAAAACGGCATCTATTTTTAACTGCAGGGAAAGTATTTACTTTAAATCACTCACTAAAATTCAAGCCTACATTGTTTATGAAATATGTAGGAGGTGCACCATTAAGTACTGATATATCTGCTAACCTTCTAATTCAGGAAAGACTATGGGTCGGCCTTTTTGCAAGGCTAAAAGACTCTGCGGGACTAATGGTCAGTTACCAAGTAAACGACAATATTCGCATAGGATACTCCTATGATAAAACCATTTCTAACCTAGCTGGCTTTAACTCTGGTTCTCATGAAATCCTTATCAATTATGATTTAAAACTTGGAAAAGAGAAAACTCTTTCTCCACGTTACTTCTAATCTGCTACAATGAAAAGAATGAATAAATACTATCTAACCATAATTTGCGCTCTGTTAGGATTTGCGTTGCAATGCCAAGTTACACCTCTAGAGGAGATAAAAGAATCCTTTCAGTCGTATGAGTACGCTGTGGTGATTGAACTATGCGAAAACCTGATTGAAGAAGGAAAAGACCCTGAGTATTATGCTAAATATTTAGCTGATAGCTACAGGCTGAATAATGATTTTGAAAGAAGTGCACATTGGTTAGAGTACTTGATAGAATATCAGTTGGCTGAACAAGAAGACTATTTAAATATAGCTTTAGTTCAGAAATCTTTAGGAAATCATGAAGAAGCTTTAAAGCTATTCATGAATTATAATTCGATTTACCCAAATGATCCTTTGGTAAAAAGACACCTAAACAACAAGGAATATGCAGCAGACTTGGGCGTAATAAACGAATCTATCTCTATCCAAAACGTTCAAACGGCCAATACCAAAATGAATGATTTTGGAGCTATTGAACATAGAGGAAAAATCATTTTTTCTTCTTCAAGGAAAGAAGGTTCATCTAACAAAAGAAGATACAAGTGGGATGGAGAAAACTATTTGGATTTATACTCACTTTCAGCTAATGGAAAAGAAGTGATGAGTTTTTCTAATGAAATAAACTCTTCTTTTCATGAAGGGCCTGTTTGTTTCGCTCCAGATGGAAAAACAGCATCTGTCTCTTATACACATCTGA
>CAJXOV010000286.1 GCA_913057815.1 uncultured Flavobacteriales bacterium | reverse complement strand
CGTCGGCAGCGTCAGATGTGTATAAGAGACAGGTTTAAAGATTTCAAGTAAGTAAATAAATTACTTAAATTTGTACATATAAATCAGATAAAGAAAATAATAATCATGAGTGAAAAATTCAAAGTTTTAGTATTTGCAGTAGCTACTGTATTTATTGGTGGAACTACATTAACATCATGTGGAGAAGAAAGTACGGAAGAATTCAGAAAAGTTGAAGGAAGTACTGAGAATGGTGGAGCAGATGTAAAAAAGGCGGTAGAAAAAGTTGACAAAAGAGGAAAAGATGCAACACCTGCGTATACAGGTCCTGTTACTTCATATACTGTAAATGAAGAAATGCATGATTTTGGTGAAGTAGAGAACGGAAGTCAAAATCCATTCACATTCGTTATTACTAATACAGGAGATAATCCATTGGTAGTAGAAAAAGCTAAAGGAAGTTGTTCTTGTACAGTTCCTAAAAAACCTGAAGATCCAATCATGCCTGGAGAAACTGGTGAAATTGAAGTAACTTTCAAGCCTAAGCCTTCACAAGCTGGAAAAGATATTACTCAAGTAGTTACTATAACTGCTAACACAGACCCGAGAGAAACAAAATTAAAGATAAAGGCAAAAGTACAACCAAAAGAAGGAGAGGAAGCTCAATAAGCCTTCTCACATCTTAAAAGATTGTGCAAACCGTCTTAGCTTCGGCTAAGGCGGTTTTTTTATGTCTAAAACTGTCCGCTGTCCTCTCCTAGAATACCGTTAATCTCTGAAGCTAAGTTTCTATCTTTCTCAGTTACGATATTTCCTGACTCATGAGTGCTAAGTTCAATAGTGACCACACTGTAATCATTATGCCATGCAGGATGATGATTTGTCTTCTCTGAAATGAAAGCTACCCTAGTCATAAAAGTGAAAGCTTCTTGAAAATCTTTGAACTTAAACTGACGTACTAATTTGTTATCTATTTCTTGCCACATATCTAATGGGTTTTCACAAAGATAATTGTGAAAACACTCCGTTTTGAATGCTTAACTTTACCTTTTTAATAACCGTTTTTTAATAATGATTCCTTTTTCCCCACCCAGAGTAGACCAGAAAACAATAGAGGCAGTAACTAAAGTGCTGAATTCGGGTTGGATAACTACTGGCCCAGTCACAAAAGCATTCGAAATAGAATTGGCTAAATACATAAAAGCATCAAAAGTTTTATGTCTTAATTCTTGGACTAATGCGGCTGAATTGTTTCTAAGATGGTACGGAATAACAGAAGGAGACGAAGTTTTAGTTCCAGCTTATACGTATGCTGCATCGGCCAATATACTTTTTCATTTGGGAGCCACTCCTATCCTAGTTGATTCTGAAAAAGACCAATTCAACTTAGATCTAAAGGATTTAGAAAGTAAAATCACATCAAAAACTAAGGTAATTATGCCAGTGGATATAGGTGGTTTCCCTTGTAATTATGAAGCCATCCATCAAATAATTAAAGAAAAGCAGAAGCTATTCGAACCTAAAAATGAGAACGAATCTAATCTAAATAGAATTCTATTGTTCTCAGATGCGGCTCATAGCTTGGGAGCTACAATAGGCCAAGAACCTGCCGCTGTTTATTCAGATGTAAGTTGTTTTAGCTTTCACGCTGTAAAGAATTTGACAACCGCAGAGGGTGGTGCATTGGGCCTGAATCTTCCTGCACCTTTTGATTGTGAAGAAATTTATAAAACTCTAAATATATATTCCCTACACGGCCAAACTAAAGATGCTTTAAGTAAAACTAACTCTGGAAGCTGGAAGTATGACATTATTACCGCAGGTTATAAATGTAACATGACTGACATGCAAGCTGCCATCGGTCAGGTCGAATTAGAAAGGTACGCTTCCGAAACTTTACCAAAGAGGAAACAAATATGTCAATCTTATGATGAGGGTTTTAGCAAAGAAAGTTGGTACATCTCACCTCCTATGAAGAGTCAGGACAAAGAATCATCTTATCATCTATTTCAACTGAGAATAAAAGGATTTACTGACTCCATGAGAGATGAAGCCATAAATTTATTGAAAGAAAAAGGAGTTAGTACCAATGTTCATTTTATGCCTCTACCCTATTTTACTTTCTACAAAAATCAAGGATATAATATTCAAGACTACCCAAATGCTATCGAATCTTACACATCTGTAATTTCTCTGCCTGTCTTTTATAATTTAACTCAGGTCCAAATTAATCATATCATTCAATCTGTGAAGGAATCAATAAACAGCTTGCTTGATGATTAAAAGATTATTTGATTTCGTAATGAGCCTATTCGGGTTGTTTATTCTAAGCCCTATTCTAGTAGTCTTAAGCGTAGCAATAGTTATAAGTTCTGGATTTCCAATATTCTTTACTCAAGTGAGAATAGGAAAAAAAGAAAGACCTTTTCTTCTGATGAAGTTTAGAACTATGCGGAAAGGCGCTTCAGGATTACAAATCACTGCAGACAAAGATCCGAGAATAACTAAGATTGGTGATTTTTTGAGAAAATACAAACTAGACGAACTTCCACAGCTACTAAATATTCTACTAGGTCAAATGAGCTTTGTGGGTCCAAGACCTGAGGTTAAGAAATATGTAGATATGTATACTTCGGACGAAAAGCAAATTCTAAGAGTAAAACCTGGCCTTACAGGATTAGACTCATTAAACTTTAGTGATGAGAGTAAGCTTTTAAAAGCATCTGAAAATCCTGAGAGAACTTATATAAATGATATTTTACCTCAAAAGATCAAACTAAATCTTGAGTATATTCAAAACATGAGTTTTACCACAGATTTGAAAATCATACTCGCTACCATAATAAAAGTATTCTCTTAACTCTTAGTTTTCAGCTTGACGAATATATTTTGAAGCTCTCTCAAACTTTCAACCTTATTTTCATCTCCTTTTTCTTGAAATCCGAATATTAGGTTATTAATTAGTCTGCTAATTGTATCAGTAGTCTCACACGGTTTGTAAAACTTCACTTTCTGTGGCAGATTTAAATGAAATAAGAATTCATCAATTTCATTTTTATCTATAATCGTTCCGTCAGAAAATGGATTGATGTAAAACAAGATTCCGTTTTCGGCTACAGTTTCATCCAGCATAGATGCTATTCCATGCTCATCCATATAACACAAAACAAAGTGATTTGGAAGATTTACTCCGTAAATAGGAATGTCTAAACTGTTGGCAAGCACTTGATATAGGATGGCAAGTGAAAGGGGACTGCCTTTTTTACTATTTATTACATCACTTAAAAACGAGTTATTAGGAGATGTATAATTGGATTTGTTACCGCTAAAACCATGCACATTGAATAAAATGTGATTCATGATTCTCACCTTTTCAAAAGAAGTAAGGTTATCGTTTAATTCCAGCCAAACATCTTGTCTGATTCTAGAGATTTCCTTTCTTATAAGATCTGTATTATAAGAAGGATACTGGAACTCATTGATAAGAAGAGCTGCTTCTAAAAGGTCTTTATCCTCAGAAGCTTCCCACTCCTTCATTTTCACTGAAGTGGAATCTAATTGAATCGATTGAATAAGTTTTTCAATTCGATCTCTGAACAAAGGTCCAAAACTTGAAGTCTCCCATTCTTTTTCAAGCTTAGGGATAATGTCTGAGCCATAATTTTTAATCTCAGATTTAACCTGAGCGAATATTATTTCGTCAGGATCTTCAATTAATGAAATCAGGGCATCTATTTGATTCGTGATCATATTTTACATGTAAAGAAAGGTTGACTCCAAATGTATATGGGATTCTTCCTTTCGAAATACCTGTATTCTTTACTTCTTAACAGCTAGTTGCTCAAATTAATTAAAGCCTTATCTATAAGACTATTAACAGCAGATTCTGGATTAGAACTAAACTCTTTATTTATCCTATTAGCTAGGATGACACAAAGTGTTAAATGGGAATGGCCGAGCATTTTTGAAAGAGCATAGATTCCTGCGGTTTCCATTTCAAAATTAGTAACACTCATTCCTAGAGAACTAAATTTTCTATAGTTTCCCTCAATTTGAGGGTTTCTTAATCGACCTCTTAATTCTCTGTTTTGTGGTCCATAAAACCCATTAGCTGTAATGGTAATTCCCTTATGATCAAATACGTTTTCAAAACGTTTTAATAAAGATTCTGAAGCTAATACAGCATAAGGTGTAGCCACTTTATCAGGCCACCCCTGTCTCTTATACACATCTGACGCTGCCGACGAATAGAGAGG
>CAJXOV010000285.1 GCA_913057815.1 uncultured Flavobacteriales bacterium | reverse complement strand
TCGTCGGCAGCGTCAGATGTGTATAAGAGACAGCTAGGATAGAAATCAACATTGAGGATGAAGAGGCAGGATTATACAATGTTTTGGTCAGTCATGGTAGAGAAACATATTCAAAAAGAATAATAGTTCACTAGGTTGAGGGTAAAATGATTTTTCGGTGAAATGTCGAGAAATTTAAGGGGGTGTTGATAATAAAAGTAATTTTTTATTGATTAACCCCCTATTTTTTTGAGGGGTGTTCTTATTTTTGCTTAAAATTTCATTAAAACCCAACAAAATGCCGACTTTTAGAATCAAAGCATTAGAAGATGTGTTTCACAGAAAGCCTTTAGAAGTTAAAGCTCCTTCAGGAAGAGTCTCTGAATATTACGGTCAGAATGTATTCAATCAATCGACTATGAGAGAATATCTAACTGACGAAGCCTATGATTCAGTGATGGATTCAATGATTAATGGTTCAAGAATAGATCGAGGGATAGCAGATCAGGTAGGTTCTTCTATGAAGGATTGGGCTA
The DNA here is from genome assembly GCA_913057815.1 of uncultured Flavobacteriales bacterium. Lineage (GTDB taxonomy): Bacteria > Bacteroidota > Bacteroidia > Flavobacteriales_D > Sanyastnellaceae > ASP10-05a. The sequence continues at coordinate 3,728 of CAJXOV010000285.1, read as the reverse complement.
TTTCTAGAGGTGCCACTCATTACACTCACTGGTTTCAACCTTTAACTGGAAGTACCGCAGAAAAGCACGATTCATTTTTCACTCCTTCTACCGAAGGAAGAGCTATAGAAAAATTTGATGGTTCTATGTTGGTTCAACAGGAGCCTGATGCTAGTTCTTTTCCGAATGGAGGAATTCGAAATACATTCGAAGCTAGAGGATATACACTTTGGGATCCTACCTCACCAGCATTTGTTATAGGAACTACATTATGCATTCCTACTATCTTTATATCGTACACTGGATTCGCTTTAGATTATAAAATGCCACTCTTAAAGGCATTAAAAGCTGTGGATGATGCCGCTTCTAAAGTATGTCAATACTTTGATAAGAATGTAACCAGAGTTAACGCCACTTTAGGTTGGGAGCAAGAATACTTTTTAATAGATAAAGCATTGTTCAATGCTAGACCGGATATAGCACTAACAGGAAGGGCGTTGTTTGGTTATTCTTCAGCTAAAGGTCAGCAATTAGATGATCATTATTTTGGTTCTATTCCAGACAGAGTAATGTCCTTTATGAAAGAATACGAAATAGAATGTCACAAATTAGGGATACCTGTTACTGCTAGACATAACGAAGTAGCGCCAAACCAGTACGAACTGGCTCCAATGTTTGAAGAAGCCAACTTAGCCAATGATCACAATCTTTTGTTGATGGATGTGATGGAAAAGGTAGCTAGAAAGCATGATTTTAGAATACTATTCCATGAGAAGCCTTTTGCAGGGTTAAACGGAAGTGGAAAGCACAATAATTGGTCATTGAGTACAGATACAGGTGTGAATCTGCTTAGACCAGGTAAAAACCCTAAATCAAATCTTCAGTTTTTAACTTTTCTAGTAAACACGATTAAAGCTATACACGCTAATGCTGATGTGTTAAGAGCAAGCATAGCCGGTGCAGGGAATGATCATAGGTTAGGTGCTAATGAAGCTCCACCAGCCATTGTTTCTGTTTTTATTGGTTCACAACTAAGTGAATTGTTAGATGGATTAGAAAAGAATATTAAAGTAGGTAAAATGACTCCAGAAGATAAGACGGAGTTAAAATTAGAGATAGGGAAGATTCCTCAAATTTTATTGGATAATACGGATAGAAACAGAACTTCACCTTTTGCTTTTACTGGAAATAAATTCGAATTTAGAGCAGTTGGATCTACAGCTAACTGTGCGAATGCTATGATCGTTTTAAACACCATCGTAGCTAATCAATTAAATGATTTTAAAATTGAGGTTGATAAGAGAATTAGTACAGGAGAAAAGAAAGACGAAGCTATACTTAAGGAAATCCAAAAACTAATAAAAGAATCCAAAACTATTCGATTTGAAGGAAATGGTTACGGAGAAGAGTGGGTAAAAGAAGCTAAAAAAAGAGGTCTATCTAACTTAAAAGATACGCCTTCTGCATTGAAAGTATGGAAAGATAAAAAGGTTCAAGCTATGTTTGAATCTTTAAACGTACTTAGCCATGAAGAGATTGATTCTAGATATGAAGTTCAGGTAGAAAATTACATAATGAAACTTCAAATTGAAGCGAAAATTTGTGGTGATATGGCTCAAAACCACATTATACCTGCTGCTATCAACTATCAAAACAAATTGTTAGAAAACGTTATCGGTTTGAAAACGATTCTGGGAGATTCTTATAAGAAGTCAGCCTCTACGCAAATTAAATTGATAGAAGATATTAGTACTCATCTTACAGGTTTGAAAGTAGCTATTGATGAGTTGAAATCTGTAAGAAAAAAAGCAGAATCTTTGGCTAGTATGGAAAAACAAGCGGCAGCATTTTCTGAAAAAGTTAAGCCTCTTATGGATGATGTAAGGGAGCATGCTGACAGACTCGAAATGCTTGTAGATGATGAGATTTGGCCTATGCCAAAACTCAGAGAAATCCTATTTACTAAGTAAGTATTAAAAAATAAAAATTGAAGCCCGTTGTATCTTATGACGGGCTTTTTTATTATTAGTACGTCAATAGTTTTGTTTTGACTGAAATCAGTCATACTTAGCTCTTTTATAAACCACTTTGAGGAGGAAATAAGGAATGGCGAAAAATCTTTTTGCTTAACTCGTTTTTATTTCTTTATTTTCGCCTTTAGTAAATAAAAAACCTGCATGCGGATGAAACTTACGCGAATTATTACCCTGGCCCTAGCCTTAATGGCTTTCACTATAGGTCAAGCACAGTCTGACTACTTGAAAAAAGCGAACTTAGAATACGAAAATGGCGGCTATGATGAGGCGGCTGTTAAGTATAAAGTAGCTTATAAAAAGGAAAAGGAAATTGAAACTAAGGCTGAGATCCTTTATAAAACAGGGGAATGCTATAAGTTCGTTCATAAGTATGGAGAGGCTGATGCCTATTTCAGCAAAGCCATAACTGCTAAATATCACAAGCAAGATCCAATTGTCTTTTATTCTTACGGTGAATCTCTTCTTGAACAAGGGAAGTATGACGAGGCTATCGTTCAATTCAATAAGTACAAAGAAAATGGAGGTGATGTATCCAAAGCAGCTAAAGCTGTATCAGAAGCAGAAAGTGCAGCATTAAATATTGAAGAGTCTGAGTCTAGATATGAAGTTGAGTTAATGGCGGCCTTGTGTTCTCCATATTACGATTACTCTCCAGTAATAGGTTCTAAGAAAGGAGATGAGTTGGTGATTTCTTCAAGCAGACCAGCTTCTTATGGAGGTGAGTCTGATCCTATAACAGGTGAAGACTTTGCAGATCTTTTCGTAGCTAAAAGAGATAAAAAAGGGAAGTGGGATTTACCTAAGGTATTGAACAATACAGTTAATACTGCCAGTCATGAAGGTGCCGCATCGTTCACTAAAAAGAAAGATGTAATGTATTTCACAAGATGTGAAGTGTCGGATAATGATAGGTTTGGATGTGATATCTACTGGGCTAAGAAACAAGGTAAGAATTATGCCGCTCCTACATTAGTTCCTATAAGAGCTGAAGGAGATGATTCTACTACTGTTGGTCATCCGTTTATTTCAGATGATTCTAAATTTATGCTTTTTGCCAGTAACATGCCAGGAGGATTTGGAGGGAAGGATCTTTATTATATTACTTATGATAAAAGAGCTGATGCCTGGGGTCAACCGGTAAACTTAGGTGACGAAATCAACACTGACGAAAATGAGATGTTTCCGTATATAAGAGAAGATGGAGCTTTGTATTTTTCTTCTAACGGTCATACAGGTTATGGTGGTTTGGATATATTTAAGGCAGATTCAAATGGTGAAATGTCTTGGTCTGGAGTAACTAATCTTCAATACCCAATTAACTCATCATCTGATGATTTTAGTTTGATTTTTGAAAAAGAAGAAGACAAAGGATACTTTACTTCTAATAGACCTGGTGGAAAAGGAATGGATGATATCTATTCGTTTAAAATGCCACCTTTAGAGTTTGTTTTGAATGCTGTAGTTTACAATGCATCTACTGGTGAGCCTATACCAGGAGCTAAAGTTGTAATTAGTGGAACTGATAACAGTTCTTATGATCTTCAAGCTGATGGAAACGGAGGAGTGAAACTAGAGAATGGAGAGCTAATAGCAGAAACTACATATACTGCTGATATTAGCATGGAAGGTTTCATAGCTACTGGAGATAAGTTTTCTACTATTGGACTTGAAAGAAGCACCACTTTTGCTAAAGAATACTTCTTAGAACCTGTC
>CAJXOV010000284.1 GCA_913057815.1 uncultured Flavobacteriales bacterium | reverse complement strand
GAGATGTAGAGAGGTCTCGTGGGCTCGGAGATGTGTATAAGAGACAGGATGTTAGTTGCCTGCATCCTATAAAAAGTTAACTATGGCCCACCCCCTCACCCAATTAGCTCTAATTATCCTTGCGCCTCTTTTTGCCTTGAATTTTTTGGATAGTGCTTCTGATTATCCTGAAAAATTCCCTATTGAATTAATGGGTGATATCTGCATAGAAATTATTGACCCCAACACAGGTTTTCCTTCTTCAGCTTTTACGGTAGATACTATCTGTCAAGGGGATGTGATGGATTTTTGTCTGTCCACTTCTGGATGCAATGAAGATATTGAGATTATTTCTGTTTCAGGAAATTTAGGTCAAGTAATAATTACACCGCCTACTTCTCCTTTTGATTATTGTTTTTCATACACTGCTCCGGCAGATTTAGTTGGGAGTGATACTTTTACCCTTACAGTTACTAATTCGGAAAATGGTTTAGTTACATCTACTACCACGGTTGATTTAACGTATGTAGTGGCTGACCCTGGAAATAACACCACTATTAGTCCACCTCAGGATTTATGTTCACCAGCTAATTCAACAACTATTGAGGCTATCAATCCTGATCCAATTGTTGGCGGATATTGGGTAGTTCTTCAAGGAGGTGGTGATCCAATAGCCCCTGAAGATATTGATAATCCAGTTTTAGATATCACTAATTTACCATTTGGAGAAAGTATTTATATGTGGAGACAAGATTATCCATGTCAATCGACATTTGATTTAACCTCTATAACAGTTTATGATGGTCAGGCACCAATAGCGGATGCCGGAGATGATGTAACATTTTGTTCATTCGATAACAGTTATACAATGCAAGCCAATGACCCTCTGTTTTCAGCCACTGGAACTTGGGAAATCACCTTTGGAAATGCTTCTATCAATGATATTAATGACCCAAATGCTGAAGTAAGCGGGTTAGGAATTGGATGTAACATATTTGAATGGAACATAAGTAACGGCCCTTGTCCTGGAGGGGAAACGGTTGATCAAATAATTATATGTGTTTATGATCAGAATGCGCCACCAGCTTATGCTGGAGAGGACATAGAATTATGTGATTCGGGTGCAGGAATTAACACGGCTACTACCGATGCTCTAGACATTGATCCATTCGACCCTGCTACAGGTTTATGGACACCTATCTCAGGGTTTGGTGTGATAGAAGATTCTGACGACAATGTCACGTTAATAGAAAATTTACAAATTGGAATAAATGAGTTCGTTTGGACGGTAGAAAATGGATCTTGTCCTGATTTTCCTTCAGCAGATACGTTGGAAATCAGAGTTTATGACTCTACTCACGCTTTTCCACAAGCTGGGCCAGACGCTAGTTACTGTGCCCCTATTTCTGAACATTTATTAACGGGATCTAGCACAATTTCTCCAGCTGTAGGTACTTGGCAAGTAATCACTGGAACTGGATCATTCTCAGATGCTAATGATCCGAACGCAAGTGTATCGAATCTTTCAATTGGAGTTAATACTTTTAGATGGCTTGTGTATAATGGCCCTTGTAATGATGCTACTTTCTTTGATGATGTAACGGTTACTGTTTTTGACCCTAATGTTGACGAAGCCAATGCAGGGGATGACGTTATCATTTGTGAAGAGGATTTCACTTCTTTTGCATTAAACGCCTCTCTTTTTAGTGCTCCTGCTAGTGGTGAGTGGTCTGTAGAATTTCCAGAGGGGACTTTGTCGACAGACTTAATAAGTGATGTAACTAATCCTACTGCTGATTTTAGTGGAGCCTCACCAGGAGAGTATGTTTTAAGATGGACCGTAAATAATGGACCATGTGCTGCTGGAGATAACTTTGATGAATTAACTATTCTAATCTATCCTACTAATCAAGTCACATCGGATGCAGGCGATGATTTAGATTTATGTACACCCATAACCTCATTTAATTTAGATGGAAACACTCCATTAATTCCTGGAATAGGAACTTGGACTTTAGAGTCAGGTAGTGGAGCTATTCAAAATCCAAATAATCCCTTATCAGCAGTTACGAATTTGGGAGTAGGTCAGAATGTATTTAGATGGACCATAGAAAATGGAGATTGTGAAGATTCTCCAAACTTCAGTGAAGTAATAATTACTGTGTTTAATGTCAATACCCTTCCAGCAAACGCTGGGCCTGGTCAGGAGTTTTGTTTCTCTCCAGGAGGAATAGTTACAGTTGATTTAGCTGCTAACACTCCCGATGCTCCGGCTGTAGGAGAATGGTCAATAGTTTCAGGGTCCGGAACTTTCTCAAGCATAGCTGACCCAAATGCCCAAGTCTCCAATCCAGGTGTGGGAACAAATATTTATGAATGGTCTATTGACAACGGTGCGTGTGATGTAGTAAGTAATACTGATCAGGTAATCATAGAAATTTTCAATTCGGTAGAACCAGCTGCTAGCGCAGGGGATGATATCGAATTATGTTCGGATGAATTGAACACTTTCTTATCTGCAAATACCCCGTCTGATCCAGCTACTGGGAGTTGGTCTGTTGTGCAGGGAGCTGGTGTTTTTACCGAACCTACTAATCCAAATACTGAAGTCACAGGGTTCAATATAGGAACCAACACCTATAGATGGACTATTACCAATGGACCTTGCACACCTCCGTTTACATTTGACGATGTTGAAATAATTGTTTTTAATGAAGATGTTGATATTGCCAACGCTGGAGAAGATTTGGAAATCTGTAATAATTTTGGTCCTGTAGTATTAAGCGCCACATCATTTCAGTCACCTGCTTCAGGCGAATGGACTGTAATCTCTGGAACTGGAAATTTCTCGAATTCTGCGGATCCAAATTCTACTGTATCAGGATGGTCAGTAGGAGACAACATCTACGAATGGAGTGTAAATAATGGTCCATGTTCAAACGGAACTAACAATGATCAAATTACAATAATAGTTTTTGACATAAATGCGGATCAAGCCAATGCAGGTGTAGATCAAGAAATTTGTACCCCACTAACAGCTGCTGATATGACAGCTAGTACTCCATCATACCCTTCTACGGGGTATTGGACTGTGTTAGAAGGTACAGGACTCTTCCTTGACGAAACGGATCCAACCTCCCAGGTAACTGGTTTAAGTGTAGGTGAAAATAGATTTTCATGGACTATTGATAATGGAGCATGTAGCTCAATATTTAGCCTAGATGAAGTGAGCATATTTTTATTCGATGAAGGCGTAGCTATAGCACTTGCTGGTCCAGATCAAAATTTTTGTGAGCCGGTAAACTCTACTACTCTTGCTGGTAATATTCCTGCATCACCATCATCAGGAATTTGGACTTTAGTTTCTGGAAACGGAGATATAAATGACCCTACCGATCCTAACACTCTTATTACTAACCTGACCCAAGGGATTAATATATTTGAATGGACTGTTGACGCTGGGCCATGTATCCAAGATGATCCTTCGGATTTTGTGTCCATAAACATTTTTGAAGATAACCATCCGCCTGCGCTTGCCGGAGATGATATCGAAGTTTGTACACCTTCTACTTCTGCACAGCTTGATGGAAGCAGTCCTATTTCTCCAGCAGTTGGAACATGGATTCAAGTTTCAGGACCGAACTCTGCATCATTTGACCCAGATGAAAACGATGCTACTTTAACAAATTTAATTCCTGGAACATACATATTTCAATGGCAAATAGATATTGGGCCTTGTTCAGTACAGCCATTAACAGATCAAGTGACCATTTCAGTCTATGATTCAAATTCTCCCGAAGCATTAGTTGGAGCAGATATTAGTTTATGTACACCAGATAATTTTACAGTATTAAATGGAAACTCAGCTGTAGGTGCTGCAGTTGGAACATGGACATTACTCTCTGGATTTGGAACGATTGAAGATGCTAATGACCCACTATCTAACGTAACTAACTTAACGGTAGGAATAAATGAGTTTATTTGGACTATAGATAACGGAAGTTGTGGAACACAAACCACTACAGATACATTGTCAATATATTTATATGACAATACTTCACCAACTGCATTTGCAGGTGAAGACCAAAGTTTATGTTCACCAGAATCTACATCACTCTTATCAGGAAACCAACCCATTTTCCCCGCTACAGTTGAATGGAATTTAGTGTCTGGCACAGGGTTAATTACCAGTCCAACATCAGTAGACTCTGAAGTTACAGGCCTGACGCTGTCTCTTATACACATCTCCGAGCCCACGAGACCTCTCTACATCT
>CAJXOV010000283.1 GCA_913057815.1 uncultured Flavobacteriales bacterium | reverse complement strand
TCTACACCTCTCTATTCGTCGGCAGCGTCAGATGTGTATAAGAGACAGGGATAAGCCTCATCAACAACACTTTTAGATTGAGCTAAAAATGTGGCAGGATTAGGATATTTAAATTTCTTTTCGAGTCTAATATGCTGGTAAAAAGTGTTTCTTTCAAATGTACCTGAACAAACTCTTAAAAATGCTATTCTGTCTCTATGCCTTGGATCAATATTGGCATGTATTTTAAAGATAAAACCTGTAAACTTAGGTTCATTAGGTTCTACCACCCGAGTATTTGTGAACCGTGGCTTCGGACTAGGAGCTATTTCTATAAATTTATCTAGCATTTCTTGAATACCAAAATTATTTACAGCACTACCAAAAAACACTGGAGCTACTTTTCCTGCTCTATAGTCTTCAACGTTTAGCTCATCATATACTCCTTCTACCAACTCTACCTCAGATCTTAGTTCTTCAGCGGCTTCTTCACCTATTTGCAAATCTAAGTTTTCATCAGACAAGCCATCAATTGCTATTCTTTCCTCTGCTATTTTAGTTTTATCACCTTCGAAAAGGTTCAAGCTTTTATCATAAATCTTATAAACTCCTTGGAAAGTTCTTCCTATTCCGATTGGCCAAGACATAGGTCTAACTTTAATGGATAGCTTTTCTTCTAATTCATCTAATAAATCAAATGCATCTCTACCTTCAAGATCCATTTTATTTATATAAACTATTACTGGAGTATCTCTCATTCGACAAACCTCCATAAGACGTTCTGTTTGAGCCTCCACCCCTTTCACACAATCAATTACTAAAATAACACTATCTACAGCCGTAAGTGTTCTATAAGTATCCTCAGCAAAATCCCTGTGACCAGGAGTATCTAATAAATTAATTAGCTTGTCTTTGTAATGAAAAGCCATAACAGAAGTGGCTACGGAAATTCCTCTTTGCCTCTCAATGTCCATAAAATCGGAGGTAGCACTCTTTTTAATTTTATTGTTTTTTACCGCTCCAGCAGTTTGAATGGCACCACCAAAAAGAAGTAACTTCTCGGTAAGAGTCGTTTTACCTGCATCAGGGTGACTGATAATGCCGAATGTTTTTCTTTTCTCTATCTCTGTTTCTAGACTCATGGGTGAATTTTGAGTGCGCAAAAGTATGAAAGCAACTGCGTAACTCTCCTATATGTGTACAAATCACTAAATTTGAGACAAACCAAATTTTTCATGAAAAGTATTTTCTCTGTTCTACTCTGCACTTTTACCGTTTTTTATTGCAACGCGCAAAACTCACTTTCAGAAATTGAACTTGTGCAATTCGCCAATGGCTATAACAATCCTGTAGGTATTTATAATGCTGGAGATGCACGTTTATTTATTGTAGAACAAAGCCAATCTGATATTGAGATAGTAGATCTTAGTGGGAATTACATAGGTAAATTTTTAGATTTATCAGGAACAACTCTTACCGGAGGAGAACGAGGCTTGCTTGGATTGGCATTCCACCCAGATTATGCTACCAATGGGAAATTTTATGTAAACTATACTCGTACTACTTCTTTAATGGATTTTGATAATGAAACCGTTATTGAAGAATATACAGTTTCTTCAAATCCAAATGTTGCAGATGACACTAGCGGAGAAATCATTATTGTTATTCCTCAAGATTTTTCAAACCATAATGGTGGCCATATAGCTTTCGGGGCAGATGGTTATTTATATATAGGTATGGGAGATGGCGGTAGCGGTGGAGATCCCAATCAGAGAGCTCAAGACACTGATGAACTCTTGGGTAAGATGCTTCGAATTGATGTATCTGGAAATGGGACTTATTCAATTCCTTCGGATAACCCCTTCGTATCTAACTCTAGTGTTTTGGATGAAATTTGGAGTATTGGATTAAGAAACCCTTGGAAATTTAGTTTTGATAGCCAAAACGGGGATCTTTGGATAGGCGATGTAGGCCAAAATGTAAAAGAAGAAATAAATTATGAACCTGCAGATATAGCTGGAGGACTAAACTATGGATGGAGATGCAGAGAAGGATTTTCATCTTTCAACTCTCAGGGATGTTCAGGATTAGTATTTACAGATCCTGTTGCTGACTACTCACATTCTGATGGCCCATGCAGTATTACTGGAGGGCTTGTCTACAGAGGTTCGGAATATGAAAGTATGCAAAGTCATTATTTACTAACTGACTATTGTGACGGGAAGTTCTTTTCGCTTTACCCTGACGGAAATGGAGGATTCGATGAAACTCTTCTTTTAGAGTCTGGACAATTTGGTTTTGTGGCGTTTGGTGATGATATGAATAATGAACTTTATGCTGTAAACATCAACGGAACCATCTATAAGATTACAGATCCTTGTGATGCTTTTAACGTTACTGCTATTTTTGATGGAAACGATGTTTCCTGTTCTTCTGCTTCATCTTACCAATGGTACTTGGATGGATCTCCAATTTTAGGTGCTGATCAAGCTTCTTTTACTCCTTTAACTTCTGGTAGTTATACTTGTTTAGGAACAGATGTTGACGGATGTCAATCTGCTACATCTGAAAATATCTCATTAATAGTAGGAGGAGTGTATTTAGAGGGATGTACCATTCTTTGTTCTTCAAACTACAATCCATCAGCTACTATAGATGATGGTTCATGTACTACTGATTGGTCTTGTGGAAATTGTCCTGGTGATTTCAATGATGACGGCTCAGTTAATGTATCGGATTTAGGAGGATTCTTAGGAGCCTTTGGGTCAGATTGTGATTAATATGGATTAAGACAACTATTATTGATCCGTTAGCATTATAAATTCTCAGATGATTAACTGAGGTTTGGCGTACCAAGGATAGTTACTTCAACTTTGAAGAAATATTGATATAGCAAAGAATATGTAATCTTTGCATTTTGGATCATCAAAGATTCGAAAGGAAGATCTATCTTATCTTTAAAGCACTCCAATAAGTACTAATGAATAGCCTATGATAGGCTCAAAACAACTAATTATTACAGAATCAATTTCTGCGCAATAGAACCTAGTATTTTTTGAGTCTTTTTCTTAGGAGTAAAATACTCCACTGCTCCATTGCTATAAACTCCCATAGAATCAATTGGAGCTTTTACAAAATCATACACTTCATTTTTGTCACTTCTATATGAAGATCGTGTAATTACCATTTTAGACTCTCTTTCTTGGTAAAAAGTCTCTCTTAAGGTACTAGGATATTCCTTACCTGATATGAAAAATGAAATCTCAGGTTTTCTATTAATTACTGACTCAGTGAAGATTGATATATTCACGGTACCAGAATCTAATTCATTTTCATTTACCCTAAAAACTATATCAGACTTCAAATAATTATCTGTTGTAGTAGAGTTAAAAGTAATAGGTTTTATAAAATACTGAACCCCTCCTACCCCAGTGTAGAATGACTCATAGTGTTTTCCTGCTTTTTGGGCAGAAGATACTTTCATGCCTCCGCAAGAGACATTTACTAATGCTATCAACAAGCAAATTCCGAGGATAATTCTCATTTTATTTTGGATTTGAAATAATCTAAAGATCCAGGATTATTATCGCCATTATATATGTGCATTGTATAAAACTTAGAGTTCTTTACCAAGCATACATATTCTACAAAAGTCTTACCGTTATTAGTATAAACCCTATAACTGAATTCACCTTCTTTCATTTCTGAGGAAACTAACTCAAAACCTTCTTTGAGTACTTTTTGTCCTTTGAACTTATCAAAGTTGAATCCTATGGGTAAACTCAAAAATACTGTGTGACCATCTCCTCCTATGCACTTAAAAAGTGGAACTTGGATGTCACTATCTAAAGTATACGACTCATATAACGCTGTTAAATCTGCTGACATAGGAGCCTCCTCTTCATCAGAATCAAGATAGAATTTCACTCCATTAAACAAATTGATAGATTTATCTGTAGATAACTCACTATCTTTTTCAATATCTGAAGGATTAGATGCAGCACATCCAAAAGCCAAAAACACGGCACTTATAAATAATAATTTCAAATTCATTTCTCAAAATAAAAGTAAAAAAAAAGGATTTAGTTAGTTAACTAAATCCTTTCTTATAATAAGATTAATCTTACTCTCCAGTTACGATACACTCATAACTTACGATAAGGTTTAAAATAGAAGAAGACTTAATATCTACTGTAGATATTTTAGTAATTCCTCCATCTTTAGCAGCACTTTGGATCTGTCTCTTATACACATCTGACGCTGCCGACGAATAGAGA
>CAJXOV010000282.1 GCA_913057815.1 uncultured Flavobacteriales bacterium | reverse complement strand
TGATTGTTTATTCATTACACTGTTTTTTTGTGTAACGCTATTTCAGGACGGGACATAAGTGAAATAAAAAAGCCTCATCAGAAATCTGATGAGGCTTTTTTTATGCTTAATAATTCTTTTTAAACGTTCTCAATAACCATAGCACTGGCTCCACCACCACCATTACATATTCCGGCAGCTCCTATTTTCCCTCCGTTCTGCTTTAATACATTAATAAGAGTAACTATGATTCTAGATCCACTGTTTCCTAAAGGATGACCTAGTGAAACAGCTCCACCGTTTACATTCACTTTAGTAGGATCCAATCCTAATTCCTTATTGTTAGCTATTCCTACTACAGCGAAAGCTTCATTTAATTCCCAAAAATCAACATCACTGTTTTCTAAGCCAGCTCTTTTTAAAGCTATTGGTAAAGCTTTACTAGGTGCAGTAGTAAACCACTCTGGAGCATGAGCTGCATCAGCACAAGCTCTTATTTTAGCAATTGGCTTTAAACCCAACTCTGCTACTTTTTCAGCACTCGCTAATATCAATGCAGAAGCTCCGTCATTAAGCGTAGAAGCATTAGCAGCTGTAATAGAACCTTCCTTATCAAAAACAGGACGTAGAGTTGGAATTTTTTCCATTCTCACGTTTTTATATTCTTCATCTTCAGAAAAAACAACAGCATCTCCTCTTCTTTGAGGAACTTCTACTGGTGTAACCTCATCAGCAAACTTCCCTGCACTCCATGCGGCAGCTGATCTATTATATGATTCTACAGTAAACGCATCCTGTTCTTCTCTAGATATACTTTTCTCCTTAGCGCATAACTCAGCACACACACCCATGTGAGTTTTATTGTACACATCAGTAAGGCCATCTTTCACCATTCCATCTACCAACTTCATATCTCCTAGCTTCTGACCAGTTCTAGCACCCATATAATGAGGAACCATACTCATGTTCTCCATTCCACCTACCACTACTAAATCATTATCTCCTGCCTTTATAGACTGAGCTCCTAAAGCTATAGCTTTCATACCCGAGGCACATACTTTATTGACGGTAGTACAAGGAACACTATCTGGTATTCCAGCAAACATAGCTGCTTGTCTTGCAGGCGCCTGTCCGAGATTAGCACTCATCACATTACCCATAAATACTTCCTGAATATGTTCAGCATTCACTCCTGCTGACTCTATAGCTCCTTTAATAGCTGCAGCACCCAGTTTAGTAGCTGACACAGATGACAATGAACCTAAGAAACTACCGATTGGAGTTCTTTTAGCACTTACTATATATACTTCTTTCATTATTTTAATATTGGATTTTTAGCGTTGCAAAGGTAACAATTACTTATCCTCAATTGAACACAGAAATCCCAAATTGATTCATCAATTTTTCACACGATTTAACACGCAGCGTACAATTTTGGCATAGTTCTAGCGGTTATGCTTATATCTTAATTATCCGATCAAGGATATTGGTTGATAGTTATTTTGGTTAAGGTTTAGGTCGCCTCTGAGCGACAAAAGAATTGGTTAGTTCAGCGGAGCTAACCATTTTTTTTGACTTAATATCAGTCACTTGTAAGAAAAAACATGATTTTAGGGTAACTAAATCCTACAACATCCCGTAACATGAAGCAACTACCTTAACCGAAAACACACAATTCTATCCAATAACTGCATTTGAGCTGATTTTAGTAACGAACCTAAACCAGCCAAATTAAATGTTAGAATACTATAAAACAGTATTAGGAAAAGTCAGATTTGACCAAATGCTCTTCAGAAAAGAGCTCCGAAAAGCTTTCAAAAACTTATTAGATGATGAAGCCACAGAATTAAAATGCTGGCTCAAAGAGAGTAGCTATGTGTAAATTACACTAGTACCTTGTGAATAAGAAGCCTTAACACCTTCGTAAAAGCTCTATTTGTCGATAGGGCTTTTTTAATATCCATTTTTTCACTTAGTTCTTCGATAATTTTAGATCTCGTAAGAACAACATTAGTTAAGTTTGCATTAGATGTTACCTAAAGAAGAACTCAAAAAAAGAAGGACAGAATTCTGGACACTTTTAGATTCCGAGATGAAATCTGTTAAAGGTGTACACGGAAATAAAGTTAGCTGGCTCTCCTATAAAAGTCATATCAAAGAATTATATATCCGTATGGAGTTTGATGGAAAAGGCTGTAGACTTTGTTTAGACCTTCAACATCAAGATGAAAGCATACGGGAATTATTCTTCGAGCAGTTTGTAGAATTAAAAAAAGTTATGCAAAGTAGTTTTTCCAATCCGCTTACATTCTTATCTCTACACAAAATAGAAGCTTCGGGAATTTACTGTTCTAGGATTATGAGTGAGGATGTTCAAATCAACTTTTTCCGTGACGAAGATTTACCGAAAGCTATCGATTTTCTGAGGACTCAACTTATATCACTAGATGAATTCTGGACAGAGTTTAAAGATGTATTTATTGCACTTCAGAAGTAAATAATTATCATTTTACTTTAATAACTCTTCATTCAGAATCTGATTTATTTGTTCAAATCTGGTGAGAGTCATCATGTGAGAACCGTTCACAATTCTATGATCGAAGACTACATTTCTTATAGGAATTGTTTTATCCGAATCTCCATGGATATGAACAATTTCAGTATTAAGGTTCTTCCTATCCCAATTTACTATCATCCTAATAGTACGTTTTAAAAACCTTGAATCTTTATCCTTCATCATAGCTTTAAAAGTTGGCCTATTATTCTTGCTATCTGGCTCTACAATAGGTTGCAAAACCAAGGCTCCTCCTTTAATTATAAATCGCGGTATTAACTCAAAAACTGGTATGTACTTTTGGAATCTATATCGAAAAGGAAGTTCTTTTCTGATTTTAGCACTTGAAATAATTACAACCTTTTCTGGTGAAACCAATTCCGCCATTTCTGCAGCAAGCATTCCTCCAAGAGAAGTTCCTACCAAAAAGAATTTATTAGTAGTGTCGATCTGATTAATTAATGCAGAAGCATAATCTTTCATTCTCATACCTCTTTTTGGAATTGTATACTTAATGTGCTTCATAACAAATCCTGAATCCAGCTGAATACTATCGAACAATCTATGATCTGCTCCTTGTCCTGCTAGAAAATACACATTGGTTTTTTCTTGAGCATTCATCCTCACAGGTACCAAACTCAGTGTTACAAAACATCCTATCCATAAAATCAACCTCAGTTTGAGAGAGCTCATTATTCACGAAAATAATTATACTAATTGTGAGATTGAATATACATTTCTTTCTCTGAAAACTTTAGATTTACATCTACCATGTCACTCTATATTCAAAAACTCATAGCACAGGGAGAACATCAGCAGCAGGATTTTAAACAACGCATAGATGATTCTAAGAAAATAGCTAAAACCCTAGTGGCTTTTGCCAATACTTCTGGTGGTAGAATATTGATCGGTATAAAAGACAACGGTAAAGTTTCTGGAGTAGATCCTGAGGAAGAATACCACATGATACAAGGAGCTTCAGATTTATACTGTAAGCCCGAGGTAGAATTCATGTCCAAAGTTTATAAAATAGAAAACAAAGCCATCCTAGAAATTACAGTTTTAAAATCTGAAGAGAAACCACATTATGCTAAGCTAGAAGATAATACATGGAAGGCTTATGTGAGAAAGAAAGACCATAACTATATGGTAAATGGTGTTCAAATCAAATTGTGGAAATTCGAAAAAAAAGACCAAGGTGAAGAGCTTACTATTACAGAGAAAGAAGAAAAAGTATTTAAATACCTTCATGATAATCAGTACATCACATTCATGAAGTTTTGTAACATTATGCGCCTAAAACCAATGAAAGCAGAAGACACATTGGCTAAGTTAATACGCTGGGATGTACTAAGAATGGATAGAACAGAGAAAGGCTGGCAGTTTACTTTGAACTAATGGTTAGTGGTTAATGGTTAATGGTTAATGGTTAATTATAAATGGAAAAGTGGTCGATCTAAAACCTAAGATTAAGGTTTAAAAAGGATTAGAATCCCAAATTAATATTTTATCACTCACCATTAATAATTAAAAAATAGCACTAGAATCTCTCCTAAGACTAACTAAAATTATCAGCCACGATTAGTTCTTTAGTTCCATGAGACCAAGAATAAAACCCTTCTCCAGATTTTCTCCCAAGCTTTCCGGCCGTCACCATGTTTACTAATAAAGGACATGGAGCATATTTCCCATTTCCAAACTGTCTCTTATACACATCTCCGAGCCCACGAG
>CAJXOV010000281.1 GCA_913057815.1 uncultured Flavobacteriales bacterium | reverse complement strand
TTAGAATACAGTAAGTAAGCTGCTCCGCACAAAAGAACTAAAATTAAAAGAAGAATAATGTTTTTTTTCATGCTGCTATTTTTGAATATTTTCTTCGTCTCATTATAAACATTATTACCCCAAATACACCTACTATAATTATAGGTAATGCTACATTTAAAAACTTAAGAAGCGTTTCATTCTGCTCCACCTTAGCCTTATTAAGGAGCCTACTTTTAAATGTCCTTGTTCTTAAAGATATAACGGCATTGTCATTTAACAAATGGTTCATACAATTCATTAAAAACTCAGTATTATCGTAAGCTATAACTCGCTGAATCGGATCATATCCTAATGGAAATGGCTGATAACCTTGTTCACCAGGATATAAGTCATTTCTTATCATATCTCCATCTGAGATAACTACCATAGCGTTAGGAACACTTTTCTCTAAGAATGAAATATCCTTGTTATTAATTATAGTATCTGATACGCCTCTATTTTTAAAAGCGGAATTAAACTCTCCTTCTAAAAGGACTGCTACTGGACTATGTGGATTTAAAGTAGCTTTATTCTCAAAGTACTCAAAGCCAAACTGAGCTATGTTTATATTAACTCTTACAGGCGACTTAAGCCTTCGGGAAAGTGCACTTGAAGTCAGCAGAACCGTTTTACTAATGTCATTTTCAATAGTATCAATGCTGCTCACAAACTCAGAAATGATATTATTTAAATTTTTGTTTATAGGATGATAAGGCTCTAAAATAGAATCTATAAATAATCTTGGGCTATAAAACCAAGGCACTAACATCTTCTGGCGCTTATCTCCTATGGGACCACCATCTACTTCAAGCGGAGCACAATTGTAATCTATGATTAGATCATTATTTATCCTCACTCCGTAATCGAAAAGCATGTTTTCTAATCCCAGATTTAAAGGACTAGACATAGCCTGTTCTCCATTTACTAAACTATCCAAATCAGCAGCCATAGGATCTACCAGCCACATTACTTTCCCTCCATTCATTATATATTGATCTATAATAAATTGGTCTTTCTTACTAAATCGTTTCGTAGGTTTAGCTATAATGATGGCATCGTACAGTAGATTTCTGTACTTCATAGCTGGAAGCTTCTCAGTAATCGAATTGATATGCTCATCCAAAGAGACTCTTTCCATCAAGTAAAACTCACTTAATGATTGGGTAATAGATGCAAGTTGAATATCCATTAATTCACCATGATCTTCTAAAATACCAATCGTAGGTTTTTCAAAACGGGTATACTGACTGATTTTAGAAATCAACTCGTATTCTAAATTAGTTATGCTGGCATTCACCATATCCTGCCCTGCTCCTTTCTTAGATGCACTTTTTAAAAAATTGATTGGGTAATCTTTACCTTTATAATTCATAAAAGCTCCTGGAAACAGAACTAAGTCTTTTTTCACTCCATTTTCTCTAAATTCAATATTGCTGAACTTCACCCCATTGTCATACAGCTTTTCCCAAAATTGATTGTTTTCATTCTCATCATCACTGATATATGGATTTACAAATTCATAATCAATCTTATCACTCGAATAATCTCTAAACTCATCGAGCTTTTCCTCAATAGCCTTTTCTAACTTTTTATACTCAGATGGTATATCTCCAGTTAAATAAACTTTAAAGAAAATTCTTTCATCTAATTCTTTCAGAGTTTCAATAGTCTCTTCTGTAAGTGAATGTCTTTTTTCTTCAGTAAGATCGAGCTTAAAAAAATTATAAGACAGTACCAATGCTAGAATTACAGCTATGGCAGCACTTAATACGAATTTCAATATGTCGTTTGACTTTCTCACCACTTTCTACTTTTTAACACTGTTATTGTACCTAGCATAAACACGGAAATTAAAGCCAGAAAATATAAAATATCCCTGCTATCAATAAGCCCTCTACTAACTGATTTATAGTGATCATTTATTCCCAATCCTATCACATAGCTTTCTAATACACCTAACTTTGAAAAATCACTAATACTTTCCCAACCTATAAACATGAAAAAACACATTACCACAGCCAATAAGAAAGCCACTATTTGATTATCTGAAAGAGAACTTGAAAAGATCCCCATACTCACATATGCAGCAGCTAAAAACACTAAGCCTAGATAACTGCCCATAGTACCACCTCTATCGATATTCCCCTCTGTTTCTCCAATGTAGTAGACACATATATAATAGACCAGTGTTGGCAGTAAAGCTATAATTACTAAACTAATTCCAGCTAAAAATTTAGCCAATACAATTTGAAAATCTGTAATTGGTCTCGTTACCAATAATTCTAAGGTTCGGTTTCTTTTCTCTTCAGCTAACATTCTCATGGTTATAGCCGGAATTAGAAACATAAATACCCAAGGAGCTATTGTAAACAAGCCATCTAGTGTAGCATATCCCATATCTAGGACATTCATATCTCCAGGGAAAATCCAGATGAATAACCCATTCAATAATAGAAAGACTATGATGACCACATAGCCTATCAAAGAATTCAAAAACGAACTTATTTCTTTTTTAAATAATGCCCACATTAATTACGTTTTTAACCGCGTTGCAATAATAACTAACCTCCACATTTATGGCCGTATTTATCTAGCCAAAAAATACGTAAATCTCTCACATCAAGACTGCTTTCTGATCCAAGCTCCAAGCCTCAGGTTTACCTGAAAAAAGTGACTTTGTGTACTCCCAAGTTTCGGCAAACATTTCAGATTTTCTATAATTTTCTAAATCCGTTTCCAAATTCCAAAAACTGTAGGTAAAGAATATATTATTCTCCGTTCTATCCCTTAAAAGCTCTAAACGTTTACAACCAGGGAAATTTCTAATTTTCTCTTTTTTCTTTTCGAACATTTGCTGAAAGTCATTTACTCTTTCAGGATCGATTGTCAGTTTAACTACTCGTACTATCATTCGAACTCTACTCTAACTGTATCGTTTATTCTTAACCCTAACAAACTATGTGCACCTCCACCCATCCTAGGCGCTCCTTTACTAATGGCTATTTCTAATAAATTAGCTCCTCCAAAAATAGCCAAAGCTCTCCCCGGAGCCACATCAGCATAGCTTGTTGTTAATTTTCTTATCACCTCTTGACTCCTTACCAGATTAATACTAAAAGGTCTCCCTTTTCCTATATCTTTAAAAGTCTGTCGGCTTATATTAGTGATTACGTTTTCATAACCATCGATGTATATAACCTGTCCTCTGATTACATTAGGATCTAACAGCGGTTTATATAATTCTGCGTTTAGCATTTCATTTACCCTCTTCCCTATTATTTCTGGAGTTCCTCCTCTGGCTAAATGACATGCCGCAGTCACAAATCTATTCCTTAACGGAAATGTTTCTGAATCGAATTCTAGCGGCACGGTCAATGAAAATATTTCGGCATCTTTCTTTTCCATCAAGATTGAAAAAACACCATTATCAGATCCGATAAAGTAATATCCATCATACTTAAGAACCAAATGATCATGAGTTTCAGTAAGAACATCATTTACTGAAACGACATGAATAGTTCCTTCAGGAAAATGTTTATAACAACTTCTAAGTACAAAAGCTGCTTCATAAATATCAAATGGACGAACACTATGAGACACATCTACTACCCTAGCATCAGGCGCTCCAGTAAAGATAGCACCTTTCACAGAAGCCAAATAATGGTCTTCCTTTCCTAAATCTGTGATCAGAGTAATAATGGCCATAAAAATGACTTGTTAATTAAGCATTCAAAAATAGCTCAGTAAAACAGCTTAAATCCCCACAAACTTGGCTTATTTTGCACATTCATCTCTTAACAAGAATAGTAGGAATTGCACGAAATAGAAATAATACTTTCAATACCTGAACCAACAGTATTACTAGGGGTTCGAGGTGCTAAGCTGAAGATAATCAGAAAGATTTTTCCAAAGCTAAAATTAGTAGCTAGAGGGAACTCAATAAAAGCTTTTGGTGATAAAAAAGATTTGGATGTCTTTGAGGTCAAAATGACAGAAATTTTGGACCACATCGAAAAGTACAATCAACTTACCGAAAATGATATTGAGCAAATATTAGGCCCTAAAGCAAATGAAAATTCTGATGACCTTAAAAATAGAGACGATTCTGTTTTAGTCTTTGGAAATAGTGGAATCAGAGTAAAGCCACGCACTGAAAATCAGCGGAAAATGGTGGCTGATTCTGAAAAAAACGACATGCTATTTGCTGTAGGTCCAGCCGGAACAGGGAAAACTTACACCGCAGT
>CAJXOV010000280.1 GCA_913057815.1 uncultured Flavobacteriales bacterium | reverse complement strand
TCAACTCTGGATAATAACTCATAACTAACGCAGCTACTCCAGTTACTACCGGAGCTGCCATACTTGTCCCACTTAGTTTCTCATATTCATTCTCAGGAACTGTGCTGAATATGTCACTTCCTGGTGCAAAGATATCAATACTCTTTTTACCATAGTTAGAAAAATCACTTACCATTCTCTCTTCTGCTGCCCAAGAAGAACTTCCTACTTCAATCCATGACTCAATACACTTTCCTTTAAGAGGGTTTTTATTCGGAAAATTATCTCTTTTATCGATATCCTTACTCGAATTCCCCGCAGCATGAACTAACAACACACCTTTACTCGATGCATACATAACAGCGTCATCCACAGCTGTTTTTTCTGGAGAATAGCTTTTACCAAAACTCATATTAATGATGTCAGCTCCATTATCTGCTGCATATCTTATGGCATTAGCCACATCTTTATCTCTCTCATCTCCATTAGGAACAACTCTTACGCTCATAATTTTAACGTTAGACTCATTGATGCCTTGAGCTCCTATATCATTGTTTCTTATGGCTGAAACTATTCCAGCTACATGTGTTCCATGACGGCTATCTGGGCCTTTCACATTGTTATTCCCATAATATCTCTCTGAAGTATCACTGTAGTTATCACCTACTATTGTTCGAGAGTCAAATTCAAGATTATACATATACTTTAATGTATTCTCATAATGTGCTTTCCCTTCTACAAGTTGGCTTTCAGCACCTGACGATTTTATTTCTACAATAAACTGCTGGTATGCACCTTCCATTTCATTCGTAGGTTCTACTAACATTATTTCTTCTATAGTAGGGTTTTCCTTTCGAGTTAGTTCTTGCATTAATGCACTAGCTTGTTCAAAAGCCATATAAATCTGCATGAACTCATTGTATTCTCCTTCTGCTTTTGAAACCCTTTCATCGTATTGTTTTTGAAAGGTTTTATATTTCTCAAAATCCTGCCTTTCGCTCTTTAGAATTGTTTCTTCCGTTTTACCATTAAACTTATCATTCAGGCTGATGTAAATTCTAGTAAACTCTAAATTATCAAACTCAACATCTCCATTTTCTCCCCCAATAAAACTCCAGCCATTCACATCATCGATGTAACCGTTTTTATCATCATCGATACCGTTATCTGGAATCTCTAACGAATTTACCCAAATGGCTCCTTTTAAATCTTCATGATAAATATCTACACCACTATCAAGTATGGCCACTACCACCTCAGACTTAACTTTTCCCTTTAATAATTCTTTGTAAGACTTTTCTACGCTTGTCCCTAATAATTGATCGTTAACTTGATCTTTCAAATGCCAGTTCATAGGTGACAAAGGATCTTGACCATTGACTGCTCCACAAAGCACAGCCAAAAGCACTAACATACATACTTTTCTCATATTCATATTTCTGATTGCGGCTGCGAAGATAAGGCCATACTTTCTTAAAAACTGTGAAAGAAAGTACTATTGCTCGAGAATGTTCATAGTCCGTGATAGTTTAATCCCTTGAAATACGACCTTAGTAAAAAAAAATTCATGAAGGATATACTGATAATTGAAGATGAGCACGACATAGCTGATTTAATAACACTTCATTTAAAGAATCAAGGCCATAGAGTCACACATTTCGATAATGGAAAGATTGGTTACTCTTATGCTATCAGTAACTCTTGGGACATAATGATCCTCGATTTAAACCTCCCTGGCTTAAGTGGAATAGAAGTATGTCAAAAAGTGAGAGCAAAAGAGGTTAATAAACCTATCCTAATGCTCACTGCAAATTCTGAAGAAGACGATAAAATTTTAGGACTTAACATTGGTGCAGATGACTATATGACGAAACCTTTTAGCGTTAAAGAATTGACTGCTCGAATTAGTGCTATGGTTAGAAGGTCTGACATTCAAAAAACTGAAGCAGAGGATTTCGAAGAGCTTTCTTTCAGGGATTTATTAGTAGATAAGAAAAAAAGAAAGGTAACTATTGGTGAAAACCGAGTAGAATTAACTCCTAAAGAATTTGATCTTCTTCATTTATTAATGAGTAATCCAGGCGTCACTTACAGCAGAAAAGACTTACTAAACCAGATTTGGAGTTATGATTTTGATGGATATGATCATACTGTCAATAGTCATATTAACCGGCTCAGAAGCAAGGTTGAAAAAGACCCTAACAATCCCGAATATGTTCTTACCACATGGGGAGTTGGATACCGATTTAACGATTTCGAATAATTAAAATATCTTTGATCTACGGTTTAGCGAATTCTAAGTAGATATTTACAAATGGGTAGTTCTTTCATCAGTCTTAAAAATGGTATTCTTCTACTTACTTTAGTTTCTATTATAGGGATTTCAGCTATAATTACATACATCAGTTACATATCTCAACAACAAGTATATGAGCATGAAACTCTAGCAAGATTAAAAGCCATTTCTCATACTTTAGCCTCTCAAATTGATGGTGATGAATTAGAGCACTTGTACAAGCACTATCCTAATAAGGGAGATATAATTACTACCGATCAAGATAGCGTTTACCGAAGCATTCACGAAAAATTAAAAATGTCCGTTGAGTTAAATGACTTAACGACTCCTATTTATACGCTTATGTTTCACCCTGGTGATGAAAAGTTTCATTTTGGGGTTACTAGTTCTGAAGAGCCGTATTGGATGCACCATTTCGAAAAGTTTCCTCAAGAATTATTAGACAATTACAAAAACTCGGGTGAAGTAGGACAGTATACAGATGAAAATGGAACGTGGTTATCTGCTTTCTGTGCTATAACAAATTCTGATCACACAATACCCGTTGGTCTAGTTCAAGTAGATGTAGAGTTTGACAAGTTTAGAGAAAAAGCATTGGATAGCTTGTATTCAAATATCCTTATCACTCTGCTAATAGTAGGGACGATTGTGGTCTTGATATATTTCAGTATAACTTCATTGCTACGCCAACAAGAGAGCATCCAAGAAACTGAAAAAGAACTAGCTGTTTATAGAAAAGAGCTCATAGCCAATGTTTCTCATGACTTAAGAACACCTTTAGCATCTATCCAAGGATATGTAGAGACTCTTTTAATGCCGGAGTTGAACCTTTCAGAAAAAGATAGGACCAAGTATTTGAATGTCACTTTGAATAGTGCTCAAAAGCTAAAAAGACTTGTAGATGAATTATTTGAACTTTCTAGGCTTGAAAGCAAAGACAGAAAGTTAAAACTACAGAGCTTTAGTATTGGTGAGTTGGCTCACGATATTCTGCTAGGTCTACAAATAAATGCAAAACAGGCTGAAATTACTCTTAAACATGACATTCCTCCTACTACTCCTCATGTCTTAGCGGATGTAGCTCTTATTGAAAGAGTGCTCCAAAACATTCTTAGCAATGCCATTAAATACTGCCCACCCAATAGCTGGATTAAGCTGTCTGCTTCAACAGAAGGTGACAACGTTTTTATAGAAGTAGCAGATAACGGAGTAGGTATTCCTGAAGAAGAAATTCCAGAGTTATTTGACCGGGTGTATAGAGGAAAAAACAAGAAAAGCGGAACAGGTTTAGGCCTAGCTATAGTGAGAGGTGTGCTGGATTTACATAACTCAAATTATAAAGCCTATAATAACAAGGATGGAGGAATTACCATAAGCTTTACTCTCAAGACCTCTGATAATTCTTCAACTCTTTAAAATCAGAAGCTCTCACCAACTTTAAGATTATAGACAGGATAATTCCTGAAGCAAGAATGATAATTGGCTTCCATTCCCATTTAAGATTCGCCAATTCTAAAATAACCGCCAATCCAATCAAAACTAGAATAAACAATATAATCTTAACATAGTGTGAAATACTATAAATAAGATTGAATTTTGATACAGCATGTCTCCACTGAATAATAGAGACAAAAGACTGAGTAGCCAATGTAGCCACAGCTGCACCCCAAATGCCGTGAATAGGAATTAAAAGAAAGTTCAACACCACATTAACACCTATAGCTAAGAGAGAGATTTTATTTAAAAAACGTAGATCACCCTGTGCCGTTATTAACGTTCCGAAGATATAACTAGCCCCTAATGGTAACAAAGTGATAATCAAAAAAGGGAAAATCAAAGAAGAATGTTCACTACCAGAAGTAAACATTATTGGCAATAAATCGCCTCCTATTGAACATAACATAATCACACCAATACTAATAGGGATCAACAATAATTTGGAACCTGTCTCTTATACACATCTCCGAGCCCACGAGACCTCTCTACATCT
>CAJXOV010000279.1 GCA_913057815.1 uncultured Flavobacteriales bacterium | reverse complement strand
ATGTAGAGAGGTCTCGTGGGCTCGGAGATGTGTATAAGAGACAGGTAATAGTATCATGCTCCCTAGCTCTTTTAGCGTTCAGATGGACTACCTATGAACTAAAAGAAGATAAAGCCTATGTTCCTTCTGTAGATAGAGAAACATTAATCACTGAACTTCCGCCTATTTCATTTACTAAAATGGTTCAAGCCAAACAGAAAATAAGAACATCAAATAATTTGAGTGAGATTATAGTAGTCGAACATTTGAAGAAGAAAGGTAAAGTATTTGATGTTCTTAATGAGGATGATCTGCTAGGGATAATTGGAGAAGGCTTTGAAGATGGTGATGACGTTAAAGATCCAGTAATGCCTGTAGGGAAAACAGGTTGGTTAAAAGCAGAAAGAACTCCATACTTCGATGAATGTGCTCAGCCTTCAAATAAAAAAGAAGAAAGTGACTGTACATATGCTAAGATTAGAAACTTCGTGCAGGATAATACAAAGTATCCTTCAGTTTGTCGAGAGATGGCAATAGAAGGAACTGTTTGGTTGACTTTCGTCATAGATAAAAATGGAGATGTGGTAGAGATTGAAGAATTGAAGTCTCCTCATAGTGCGTTGACAAATGCAGCTATAGCTGGTTTAGGAAAACTCCCTAAACTAAACCCAGGAACCCAAAGATTAAATCCTGTGGATGTGAGATTAGAGATTCCAGTGAGGTTTTTACTCAACTAGAAATCTGCTAAATTATACTGATAAAAAACCTGCTTCTATTTTGAGCAGGTTTTTTAATGAAGTTTTCTTCCTTTATTCCGTACCTTTTCCAGTAACTAAATAGGCCTATCTCACGTAGAATGGAGAGTAAATGAAATGAAAATGAAGAATTATTTATTGATCTTCTTAGCTGTAGCAGGATTATATTCTTGCGAACATCAGCAGAATGATGGCGCTTCTGGCTCTGCTCAGAGTGTGACTATCCCAGACTCTGATTCTTTGTTGTTAATTAACAGTGGTGACTATAATATGTCTATCCAATTGCCAAAAGCTATCTTATCCCTTGATTCACGGTTTGAGTATAGATCTAGTTTCGGTGATGTAGAATTGTACGTCAACCCATTTTTTCATGCGTATTTATCTAAAGAGTCGATTGATCTAGTTCATCTAAAAGAAGAGCTACAGAATGAAGGAATATTTACCAGAACATTTACTGAAGAGTCAGATGACGAATTGTTATACGAATCTACTCTTCCAGATGGAACTTCGGTAGGATACTGCTGGGTGAAAAGAATAGAGATTGGAGAAACTTCTTTGATTATCAGATTAGATCCACAGGTAAAGTACTCCAAACAGGATATAAGAAATATCCAAAAACAAATGAATTCATTAAGCATCCTATAAGTAATACATTATGAAAAATATATTAATAGCTTTATTCTTCTTAGTCTTCAGTATAACTCAATTAAGAGCTGGTGTGCACATTTTAGAAGGTGTATATCAAGGAAAGGACGTTTACATCCAAAATCCATTTTCTGACGAAGGAGTTGGTTTTTGTATTTATGAAGTTCTAGTAAATGGACTGGTTACTTCTGATGAAGTTAACTCCAGTGCTTTTGCTGTAGACTTAAGCATGTATGAATTTTCGAATGGAGATGAAGTAATAATAACCATTCGTTCTAAAGCTGATTGCAGTCCTAGAATTATTAATCCTGAAGCCATAAGTCCTACTAGCTCATGCGAGTTCTCAGATATTCAATTAAAGTCAAATGGTGATCTTGCCTGGGTTACGAAAGGAGAAAACGGAAAAATTCCATTTATCATTGAGCATTTCAAATGGAATAAGTGGGTTCAGATAGGAAGTGTTCTTGGAAACGGAACTCCAGATAAATCAGAATATACTGTTAGCATTAACCTACCAGCTGGAGCCAATGAGTTAAGGTTGAAACAAAAAGACTATTCGGGTGAAACATTATCGAAATCAGTTAAAGTACAAAGCGGGGGTTCTCAAGTGGCTTTAGTTTCAGATAAGGTAAATGAGCAATTGGAGTTTACTGGAATTACCCATTATGAATTATTCAATTCATTTGGTGAAGTAGTTCAAACCGGGTTTGATAAAACTGTAGATATGTCTTCTTTTGAAAAAGGATATTATTATTTAAACTTCGAAAAGACACCCGGTAAAGAAATCAAAAAGCGATAGTCTCAGCAAGTTGTATTTGAATTCACTAAGATTAGTGATTCATTAATTCTATTTTAGCTCTATGAACAAAGTAGAGCATATCGGTATAGCCGTAAAGAACTTAAAAAATTCAGAACAGATATTTCAAGACATTTTAGGCGTACCATCTTATAAAATGGAAAAGGTAGAGTCGGAGAATGTGAACACTCTCTTTTTCCAATTAGGAGAAACAAAAATAGAACTCTTAGAAGCCACTTCTGAAGATAGTCCTATAGCTAAGTTCATAGAGAAAAAAGGGGAAGGAATGCATCATGTAGCTTTTCATGTAGATGACATTCAGGCTAAAATAGATGAGCTAAAAGAAAAAGGATATCGAATGATACATGATATGCCTAAAAACGGAGCAGACGATAAGATTATAGCATTTATGCACCCTAAGTCTTCTAATGGAGTGTTGGTAGAACTATGTGCTGATAAACCAAAAGATCAATAAGCTTTCTTTATTCTTTGAATGAGATTAGTAGTAGAAAACCCTTCTGTCAATTCTACCACAGATACTTCACCACCATAAGCCAATACTTCTTTAGAACCTACGATGTACTTTTTAGAAGTAGCATTCGTTTCTTTCGGATCATAATCCGCTCCTTTAACTAGGAGGTTAGGCGTTAACTCGGATATGCAGGCCAGTGGTGTGTCTTCATCAAAAATAAAGGCAGCATGTACACACTTTAAAGCCCCGATTAACTTTACTCGATTGGCCTCATTGTTTACAGGTCGAAGAACCCCTTTGTCTAGTCGTTTTACAGAATCATCTGAATTTACAGCTACGATTAAATAGTCTCCTAAAAGACTAGCGGATTGAAGATAATCCACATGTCCAGCATGTAAAATATCGAAGCAGCCGTTCGTAAATACTATAGATTTCCCTGCTGCCTTCAATTGCTGTATTTCAGCTGATATATCTTTAAGTTGTAACATTCTTTTTTTTGCGTTGCAACGCGAAAACTGCTGTAGCTATAGATCCAGCTACTATCATCATCACGGTTTGTCCTCCCCACTGAAGCCAAGCTAAAGATATTCCTATTTCCTGAATTTCTAAATCAGTTAGATCAGGGTAAAAAGCATAAGAAGACGCTAATACAAAGACTCCGTACTTTATTAGAAGATGGTACGTTCCTATTCCATTTTGTGTAGGAATTATCACACCTAATCCACCTGCTACTACCAGGAATAAAGCTTCATTCCAGCCATAAGAATCCATGTGCATAGCTCTTAGCATAGACATCATACTGAAGTAATACATTCCCCATATTACACAGGAGTAGAAAATAAATTGGCCTCTTTTCTTCATCTTTCGGATAGAAAGAAAACCTTCTTTCATTCCCTCTAAAAAGCCTCTTATTTTACCCCATAATTTAGAGGCAAATATCTTAGCACGTAAAAAGTATAAAATAGCTGCAGAAAGAATGAAAACTATCAATAGAATCCAGATTATCGAAGAATAGGATCTTGATTCTTCCCCATTTGTACCCGTAATCTCTAATAGAGAGGTGAAGATGTCATAATTTAAGAGAAAAGCACATCCGATGAATAGAAGAAGTATGGACGAATCTATCACTCTCTCTAAGATAACGGTTCCAAATAATTTGTCAACAGGTATACCTTCGGCTTGATTGATGGCTGTACATCTCACTATTTCGCCTGAACGTGGAATAACTAAGCTCACGAAGTAGGAGAGTGATACTGCATGAATGTTATTCCATTTCTTAGGAAAGTAACCCATAGGTTCTAGGAGGTTTGACCACCTTAAACCACGTGCTATAATAGCTACATAACCCATCACAATGGAAGATACAACCCATGCCTTGTTAGAATCCAGGATAATGCTCCATATTTTTTCTAACGGAATATCTTTGGAAGCTAGATAAAGGATGATCAATCCAATTCCTAAAAATAACGGTATCTTAATATAATTCTTGATGTTACTGTACCATTAAGTTAGTTTCCGTATCTGGAAATGCCAGGGTAGGCTTAAATCCTTTGGCTTCTTCGAAATCCATAAATGCGTACCCTATAATAATCACAACGTCTCCTACTGCTACTCTTCTGGCCGCAGGTC
>CAJXOV010000278.1 GCA_913057815.1 uncultured Flavobacteriales bacterium | reverse complement strand
TACACCTCTCTATTCGTCGGCAGCGTCAGATGTGTATAAGAGACAGATCTATCAAATTAATAAACTCCTGTAAAATAAAGACACAACTAGGATCGTCATCAATCAAAAGGGTATTTTCAATATAGTTAGCACTCATGTTCCAAAAGAATACCTTAAAAACCACATTGCAGTAAGAAACAATCTTATATAGTTGTAGGAAATATCCTACATAAAAATTGCATTAAATTTGCCCTATGAAACGTGTAGTAATTGGACTATCTGGCGGGGTTGATTCTAGTGTGGCAGCATTGCTTTTGAAACAACAGGGTTATGATGTGATAGGCATATTTATGAGAAACTGGCATGATGAGTCTGTCATATTAGATGAAGAATGTCCCTGGATTGAGGACAGTAATGATGCGATATTAGTAGCAGAAAAAATTGGCATTCCTTTCCAAGTGATTGACTTAAGCGTTGAGTATAAAGAAAGAATAGTAGATTACATGTTTTCAGAATATCAGAACGGGAGAACTCCAAACCCTGATATTCTTTGTAACCGAGAAATAAAATTTGACTTATTTCTTAAAGCTGCGTTGCAATTGAATGCTGATTTCGTAGCTACTGGACATTACTGTCAGAAAGATAAATTAGAATCTGAAACAGGAGAAACAACCTATAGACTTCTGGCAGGCGCAGACAATTCTAAAGATCAAAGTTATTTTCTGTGCCAATTAAATCAAGCTCAATTAGCCAAGTCTTTATTTCCGATTGGCCATCTTCAAAAAAGTGAAGTTAGAGAGATAGCCAAGAAACATGATTTGGCCACAGCAGAAAAAAAAGATTCCCAAGGGCTTTGTTTTATTGGAAAAGTTAAACTACCTGTTTTCCTACAACAAGAATTAGAACCTAAAGAGGGGAAAGTATTCGAAATAGCCAGAGACTGTTTTGAAAACAATCCTTTAGAAAACACACAGCACGATGAATTTTCAGAAGAAAACCTGAAACTCATCAGCACGGAGTTCGACTTCACGAAATACTCTCCAACTGAAATAGGCCCACATTCAGGCGCTCATTACTTTACCGTGGGCCAAAGGAAAGGTTTGAACATTGGAGGAAAAAAGCTTCCATTATTCGTATTGGGTACAGACACAAAAAGCAATGTTATATATGTAGGTCAAGGTGAAGATCATCCTGGATTATATAGAAATGTATTAAAAATAGAAAACGAGGATATAAGTTGGCTGCGAACAGATTTGGAACTAAAATTAAATGAGACTAGAGAATATGATGTACGTATTCGATATAGACAACCACTTAGAAAAGCAACTTTAATAAAAAAAGAAAGTGGCTTATACATCGTTTTTCCTACTCCTGAAAAAAGTATAGCCAAAGGACAATTTGCGGCCTGGTATGCAGGAGAAGAACTAATCGGCAGTGGAACAATTGATTAATTGTATTTAATACAACTAATTAAAAAAATGATTCTCAGTCAGAAATGCAACTATGGTTAACATTTGTATGTCTGTCAGATACATCACCATGAATAATTCAAGTTATATTTGAGTGATTCACAATTGAGACAATTTTATCATATATCTATTCTTGCTTTAAGCAAATTGAGACTAATCTCAATCTTCCTCCTGCTACTCTTGACTTGCAATGACATTTTTGCAACGCACATAGTTGGAGGAGAATTATTCTACACTCGCGAACCGGGAAACATATATGAAATCACCTTAATTGTTTACAGAGATTGTAATGATGACACTAATGAAAATCAAACAGGTTTCGATGATTTTGCCTCCATTGGAGTATATAATAATTCAGAATTACTAGTTGATTTAAGCCTGCCATTATCAGATGCAGAAGTGTCATTAGTTCCGGTAAGTCTTGAGAACCCATGCTTCATACTCCCTCCTGACTTATGTATAGAACAAGCCATTTATAAGATGGAATTATCTCTTCAACCAATTCAGGGAGGATATGATTTAGTGTATCAAAGATGCTGCAGAAATGACGGTATTATTAACTTGATGAATCCAGATGATACAGGAATGACTATGTGGGCTCAAGTACCTGGGATAGAAACAAATGCTGAAGGCATTAATAACTCAGCTATTTTCAATCAAACTCCTCCTGTAGCTTTATGTCTAGGAGGTGAATTCACTTTTGACCATTCCGCTGTAGATGCAGATGGTGATTTACTCAGTTATGAATTGTGTACTCCATTTTTTGGCGGAACACCTGACTTCCCTGCTCCTGTTCCTCCTGCACCTCCGGTATTTACAGAAGTGAATTGGGGGGCTGGTTTTTCAAATGAAGTCCAAATAACTTCTTCTCCAAATTTCTCTATTGACCCACTGACCGGCCAACTGACTGGAACACCGACCCAACTAGGAAGATATGCAGTTGGAATTTGTGTGAAAGAATTTAGAAACGGACAACTCATAAATTCAACAATGAGGGATTTTCAATATCATGTAACCAGTTGTGATCCTAACATAGTAGCAGCTATTCCTAATCAAAATATATTTTGTGATGGTCTAACGTTTGAATTTGAAAATAACTCATTCAATGCTAGTTCATTCTTTTGGGATTTTGGCGACCCTAATTCAACTTCAGATACATCTAGTGTGAATTCGCCTATATATTCTTATAGTGAAGAAGGTCAGTACGAAGTCATGCTGATAGCTAACCCAAGTTGGCCATGCGCTGACACTACCACTACAATTTATGAGGCCTTCCCTCCTGTAGTATCTATAATTGATGATGTTTTTTTCACTTGTAATAACGGAAACCCCGAATATACATTTATAGGATCCGATGCATACGATGTAGGCTCTGAGTTTACATGGACATTCCCTTCAGAGTTTGACATTTCTCAAAGCTCTAATCCTGAGCTGGATCAAAACGCCCCTTCAGAAGGAGTTTATGAAATTGAATACACTGTTTTAGAAAATGGATGTGCGGATTCAGAGACTATCATTTTAGAAGTTCCTGCCCCACCTCAAGCCATTCTTTCTCCTCAACAATTGTTTTGTAATGGTTTTACTTTCGATTTTATAAATGATTCTGAGAATAGTGAATCCTATTCATGGGATTTTGGCGTAATAGGTAGCGCCAATGATGTGAGTAGCTCATTCCAACCGTCCTTTACTTATCCTGATTCAGGAGATTATGTGGTGAATCTAGAAGCTTATAGTCAAAACACTTGTCCTAGCTTTACATCGGCTATTTATTCAATTCAGGGCTTATTAAATCCTTTTTTCACAGATCCTGACCCTCAATGTTTCAATGGTCACAGTTTTGATTTTGAAGCTACAGGATTCGATTCTCAAAACCCTGTCATCGATTGGAATTTTGGATTAACGGCTTCCCCTATAGATTCTGACCAATTAATTGTAAACAACGTGACATGGCAGGAATCAGGGACTTATCAAGTAGACTTAGCTATTTCAGAAAATAGCTGCACAAAAGTTATAAGCCGAAATGTAGTAATAGTTCCTAATCCAATTCCTGACTTTTTCTTATTTGGAGATGAAGGATGCCCACCTTTAACAGTAAATTTCTTTAATGATTCCGAATCTGAAGTTTCATTAATTTATGAATGGGATTTTGGAGATGGGCAAACTTCAGACTTGGTAAACCCCTCACACCAATATTCTGCACCAGGCAGTTATGATGTTTCACTCACTGTCACTTCTACTTCTGGGTGTGTCGATCAGGTTAACATTCAATATGATGATTTAGTAAATGTCTACCCCACACCTTCTGCAGGTTTTGAAGTAGATTTCTTTACTGTTTCGTACTTAGAACCTACTGTTACTTTTACCGATATCAGCTCAGGTGGAACCTCCTGTTATTATGATTTTAATGACGGAACTTTTACTACCGAATGTGATCCAGTTCATGAGTTCGAAGATGTAGGATTTTTAAATGTTACTCAAACCGTTACGAATGATTTCGGATGCTTTGATATCACCTCTACCCTTATAACGGTAGAAGGCCATTTGTTTTATGCTCCAAACACCTTTACTCCTAATGACGATGGTTTAAATGAAGTTTTCAAACCTTTAATAGTTGGAGTTTCTGAATTTCAAATGAGAATATTTAATCGATGGGGAGAGATAATATTTGAAACTAAAGATCATAATGAAGGATGGAATGGCTCGGTAAACGGAGGATCTCATTATGCTGAAAATGGTGTTTACACTTACCAAGTTATTGTGAATGATTTCACTGGATACCCTCATGAATATCTGTCTCTTATACACATCTGACGCTGCCGACGAATAGAGAGGTGTAG
>CAJXOV010000277.1 GCA_913057815.1 uncultured Flavobacteriales bacterium | reverse complement strand
TGTAGAGAGGTCTCGTGGGCTCGGAGATGTGTATAAGAGACAGGCTCAATAGTTTTTACGGAGTCTAAGTAAGACTTTCCTATTGTAATTATCTCTTCCTTTCTAAAAACTTCGTCAGAATACTCTCCGGAGAAGTTTGCGGGTGAAGAGGCATCTATATAGAACCAACCTTCCTTTGAGTTTTCAGGATTCGTCCCGTAAATCATCGTTCCATATTTATATGAGGAAATAATTGAATCGGCATTTTGCACGAGAAGTTTTTTAAAACTCTTTGGCCCTTTTAAAGAATTTTTTCTAGCCAATACTTTTATGGAATAATTGTCTCTGTTTTTTTCGATTAAAAATCCGTTATTTTTTTTGTTAGAATCGATTCCACATGAAAAATACAATAGCATTATGACGAACCATAGACCTAATAAATTTCCGCTTTTAAAATACTTCATAGGTAGAAATAAGTTGGAAAATGAAAAACACTAAAAATGTTCCGAAGGTGATAAGAGCTACCGTTTTCAACTCTGGATCTAACAATCTTTCGTCTTTTGTATGTCTTACAATATTTAAGTGTTTTCCTAAGGCTGTAGGAATTAAAAATACGAGAAGTGCATACCAAATCAATAGAGGTGACAAGTATAAAAACAAGGCCAACGAAACCATTCCCGAGATGATTAGAAAGAAATGAAATTGCTTGGCTTTCTCTATCCCTAGCTTTACTACAATGGTGTTTTTACCATGAAGTTTATCGTTTTTGTGATCTCTAAGATTATTCAAATTGAGCACAGCTGCAGAAAACACACCTACCGTATAAGCAGGAAGTATAGCTGACCAGTGAAAAACACCACTTAGTAGGTAGTCAGTTCCTACGACTCCTACCAGACCAAAAAACAAAAAGACAAATACATCACCGAGACCAGAATAACCGTATGGATTCTTGCCTAATGTATATTTCATAGCTGCTGCTATAGCTGCTATTCCTATGATTATAAACAGTATTGTTTGCCAATTAATAGTTTCAAAAGCAGAATAAATAGCTGCTATACCAAGCAAAAAACTAATCACAGAGAATAGTATTGTCATTCGCTTCATTTCGGACTTAGAAATAGCTCCTGACTGTATACTCCTAACTGGTCCTAATCTGTTTTCATCATCTGTTCCTTTGATAGCATCTCCTAAATCATTAGCTAGATTAGAAAGTATTTGTAGAAATAAAGTGGTCAATAAAATGAGCGTAAAAGTGATCCAACTAAACTTGCCGTAATTAAACGCTGATGCTGAACCTGCCAATACAGTAGAAGCCGCCAGTGGCAGCGTTCTTAATCTCATGGCGGATATCCAGTCTTTGGGAGTAGGCATTAGTTTAGTAAAAGTTTTTTTCCGTAAGGAGATAAGTATTCCTCTATTTCACTTAATTCATAAACATATACGTATTCACCTAGTTCATCTAGTGCTCTTTCAGCATGATTTGAGCATCTTTCTATGGTGATTTTGACATTTTTCAAATTGAGACCAAATTTAGCATACTCTAAATTAATTTTAGTATTACAAGAGTCATACATACTTAAAGCTCCTTCATAATGTTGAGCCTCTGAAGAGTCGGTAATGTTAGGCTTGTATTGGCTTAGAGTCGTCATATGTTCTCTGATCATTTGAGTTCTCATTTTGTTTATTTCTGCTGTAATTGTTATAAGCCCATTCTGAGTGAACAGTGAAGCTGATTTAATAGCTTCTCCAGTAGTCATATCAAAATTGTAAACTGTATAGAATCTTTCACAATATGCACCACATCCTAAAGCTGAAATTTGAATGCTCAAGTATTTTTCATGAATTATATATGAATCAATTTCGATATTACTAAGAAAAGCAGTTTCACCTTCTGTGCTGCTCCATACACTTTGAAAAATATTTGGATTTGAAATATTCGAATTATCCAAAAAATCCCTTTGTAGATGAGAGTTAATTTTATTTGAGATATTCGAATGTTCACAATGTATAATTGGAAATATATACATCTGATTATCAATTTCATTGATTTGGCAAAGAGTATCGATAATAAGACCCTGAGAGTCTGCTTGATTCGTAAAGAAAATAGAGATTATTAGAATAAATCTTGTTAAACTCATCTAAAGATGCTCATTTAAAAACGAAAAATACTTCTTCAGCTCCACATCATTCACCTCAGCAGGAGTGAAAACCTCCAGAACTTTGGCTTTGGCAGAAGGAGCATAGAAACTTTGCAACGCTGAGTTTAATTCTTCTAGTGAGTCAGCCTTCGAATATTCTAAATCATGCAGCTCACAAACTCCTTGAGCTGACACTGAATGCCTGGCTTCAAACTGCTTTTCTATGATGCCTGTTTCTTTAGGTCCTTTGATAATTCTAAATATTCCTCCCCCTGAATTATTAATTACAATAGCTCTGAAGTTAGCAGGTACATGATGGTTCCAAAAAGCATTGGTGTCGTATAAAAACGCCATGTCACCACTGATCAGTAAAGTATCTTTTTCTGAAGCTACACATGAGCCTATGGCAGTGGATGTGCAGCCATCTATTCCGCTAGTTCCGCGATTACTGAACATGTCATAATTTCTCCTTGCATAAAGCAGGAGGTATCTCACTGAAGCACTATTGCCCGTATGTACTTGGTAATGTTCAGGGATGGATTTGTGTACGCGTTCTAACGCTGAAAAATCACTTAATTCAGCATTTTCACCAAACTCTTCTGTTAGTTCTAGCAGTCTATGCTCTCTGCTATTCCATCTGTTGGCATAACCTGAATCTGACTGGCCAACATGTTGGTTAAACACTTTAAAGAAATCTAAAGGTTTGGAAATTATTTGACGGGTCAGGCTCATGAAAGTATCCATGAGATCATTGGAGTTATCAATGTGCCAATGCATTTTTGGCTTCTTCTCTCTGAACAGAAATCGGATTTTTTTAGAGATAATATTAGTGCCGTATGTAATAAGCAGGTCAGGAATAAACTCTTCTTCCTCTTCCTTAGAAAGTGTAACTAATAGTCTGTCTATTCCGGTAACAGACTCCTTTAAATGCAGGTTAGAGGTGGATTCAGTTAGGACGAGTGCTCCAGTATTTTCTTGGAAATTTTGGATAGCAGTATTCAATTCCTCATCAGGCAAACTCAACCCTGTGAGAAGCATTATTTTTTTGCTTCCTTGCCATTCTCCTAGTAATTCTTGGATTTGACTGGCAGTAATATTCTTCTCAGGACTGGTTACTTTCACCACTTTAGGTGTGGTCTGAGTGTTTTCCAATCCGTATAAATTTTCTTTCAGCGGAAAGTTTAAATGAACTGGACCAGCCACGGGGTAAGCCGTTTTTTCAATGGCTTCGTTTACCAAACGAGTATTGAACCACAAGTCATTTTCTGATTCTGCCTCTTGCACTAAATTATAGCTTCCTCTAATGAAATTGGCATAAATTCCGCCCTGTTTTATCGACTGTCCTGCGCCCTGGTTTATCCACTCCTGAGGTCTGTCTGCTGTTAAAACTACTAAGGGAATACGCTGGTAATAAGCCTCACAAATAGCTGATGAATAATTCAACGCTGCTGTGCCTGAGGTGCAACAGATGGCTACAGGTCTTTTTAGTTGCTGCGCCATTCCCAATGCGAAAAATGCTGCACAGCGTTCATCTGGAATATTGTAACACGAAAAAGCGGGGTGATTATAAAAAGAAATGGATAAAGGCGCGTTTCTAGAACCGGGAGAGAAAACGATGTCTGTGATTCCTTTTTCTAGGAATAAGTGCACTAAATCTTGTACCGATTTTTTATCAGAAATCATTCCCCGCGAATTTCTGCATTTTTTCTAAAGGGGACAAGAGACTTTTGGCTTTATCTTCTGTTTCTGCCCATTCTTCCTCCAAAATAGATTCTTTAGTAATTCCTCCACCTAAATAAAGAGAAGCTGAATCTTTATGCATTTGCATACATCTGAGGTTCACAAAGTAGTGTGATTCTTCCCCTTGTTTAAATCCGAGATAACCAGTGTACAATTCGCGCTTGTGGGCTTCTGATTCTTTGATGCAGTTGAGAGCTAAGTCTTTTGGTTTTCCTGCTATAGCGGAAGTAGGATGTAATGTGGAAATAAATTCGTTCACATCTGGCGTTGCAAAGGTGAATTCAGTTTTCAGATGAACCACCGAACCAGACTTGTGGTTTTGACGTTCCTTTCTGTGGTACTCAGAAGCTTTAATTTTCATCACACCTTCTATTTCATCTGCTACTATTTCATGCTCATGAATCTCTTTTTCTGACCAGCTAGGTTCGCTCAACCGGTCGTGAGG
>CAJXOV010000276.1 GCA_913057815.1 uncultured Flavobacteriales bacterium | reverse complement strand
GGCTTTTTAGTGAAGGCAGGCTCTAGCCCAAAGTTTCTCAAGATATTAAACCCATTGATGAGAAAAATGATTCCTTTTAATGGCCCTCATAGGTTCAATGTAGAGGAATTATCTTCCGAAAAAGTAGTAGTAAGAATTCCTTACAGGAGATCCAACTTGAATCATTTAAAAGGAATTCATGCATGTGCTTTGAGTACAGCGTGTGAATATAGTTCCGGATTGTTGATTTTGAGACATCTGGGAACATCAAATTACCGCTTAATAATGAGAAGCTTAAAATCTACATACCATTATCAAGGAAAAGAAACGGTAAATGCCATTTTTGAATTAGGAGAAAAAGAAGTCAATGATCTTCTTTTGCCCAAATTAAAAGAAGTAGGTGAAGTAGATTTAACTGCAGAAATAAAGGCTTTTGATCTGTCGGGAAATCATATCTGTACTACAGTTTGTTTATGGCAGATAAAAACTTGGGATAAAGTTAGTACTAAGGTTTAATGGCTAAAAATCTTTGGGAATAGGAAACTTAAAGCGTCTCTAATTCGTATCTTTGCACACTTAAATTTCGGATAAAATGGTGAATATTACATTACCTGATGGTTCAGTAAAATCGTATGATAATCAAGTTACAGCATTACAAGTAGCTACAGAAATAAGCGAAGGCTTAGCTAGAAACGTATTAGCTGCAGAAGTTAATGGAGAAGTGTGGGATGCTACCAGAGCTATTACATCAGATGCTACATTAAAGCTTTTAACCTGGGATTCAGATGATGGGAAGTCTACTATGTGGCATAGTTCGGCACATCTGTTGGCCGAAGCTTTAGAGGCCTTGTACCCAGGAGTGAAATTAGCTATTGGACCTCCTATAGAAAACGGATTTTACTATGATGTAGATTTTCAGGAGCATGAGTTTACCGATAAAGACTTCAAGAAAGTTGAAGAAAAAATGTTGGAGTTAGCTCGCCAGAAAAATCCATTCGAAAGAATTGAGATATCTAAAGCTGAAGCAGTGAAATATTTCAATGAAAAAAATGACCCTTATAAATTGGAGTTATTAGAAGGTTTAGAGGATGGGGAGATAACATTCTATAAACAAGGAGAGTTCACTGATTTATGCAGAGGTCCTCATATTCCTCATACAGGTTTTATAAAAGCTGCTAAGGTGATGAGTATAGCAGGTGCATACTGGAGAGGAGATGAAAATAACAAGCAACTGACACGAGTTTATGGCATTACATTTCTTAAGAATAAAGAATTAACAGCTCACCTAGCTCTATTAGAAGAAGCTAAAAAAAGAGATCATAGAAAATTAGGAAAGGAATTAGGCCTCTTCCACTTTTCACAAACAGTAGGAATGGGATTGCCTCTTTGGTTACCAAAGGGTGCGGACTTAAGAGGTCGATTAGAGAATTTCTTGAAGGAAGAACAAAGAAAAACAGGTTACTTACCTGTTATAACTCCTCACATAGGGAATAAGAAGTTGTATGAAACTAGCGGGCATTGGGCTAAGTATGGAGAAGATGCCTTTAAGCCTATAGAGACTCCTCAAGAAGGAGAAGTCTATCTGTTAAAACCAATGAATTGTCCTCACCATTGTGAGATTTATAAAGCAGCTCCTAGGTCGTATAGAGATTTACCTTTGAGACTTGCTGAGTTTGGAACTGTTTACAGATATGAGCAGAGTGGAGAGCTACACGGTTTAACAAGGGTTAGAGGGTTTACTCAAGATGATGCGCATATTTTTTGCAGGCCTGAACAGGTTAAAGAGGAAGTAGGAAAAGTTATTGATCTAGTTCTATATATATTCAAGGTGTTGAAGTTTGAGGACTTTGTCGCTCAAGTGAGTTTAAGAGATCCTGGTAATCCAGATAAGTACATAGGAGATGATCAGAATTGGGAGATAGCTGAAAAAGCGATTCAAGAAGTAGCTGATGAAAAAGGACTGAAAACAGTTGTTGAATTAGGTGAAGCTGCTTTTTATGGGCCAAAATTGGATTTTATGGTTCGTGATGCTATTGGAAGAAAATGGCAGCTTGGAACTGTTCAGATTGATTATAACCTTCCAGAAAGATTTGAATTAGAGTATAAAGGAAGTGATAATGAGATGCATAGGCCTGTTATGATACATAGGGCACCATTTGGTTCTATGGAAAGATTCTGTGCTATTCTTATAGAACATTGTGCAGGAAAGTTTCCACTTTGGTTAACTCCAGAGCAGGTTAAAATACTTCCGATAAGCGATAGATTTAATTCTTATGCCCAAGAGGTCCTAGAATTGCTAAATAATTACGATATTCGCGCCTCGATTGACGAGAGGTCGGAAAAAATCGGTAGAAAAATTCGTGATGCAGAGTTAGAGCGGGTTCCATACATGATAATAGTGGGAGAGAAGGAGGCTGAAAACAGAGAAGTTTCACCAAGGAAACAAGGTGAGGGTGATATGGGAGCCATGAAAATCGAAACTTTTGCTGATTTAATTCAGGAAGAGATAAAGAAAATGTTAGAAAATTAAAAACTTAAGGTCATAAGACGTAGAGGAAGAAAAAAGTATTTAGGGCGGGTTAAAACTGAGAATCCGCACAAGATTAACGAGGAAATTAGAGCTCAAGAGCTAAGACTTGTTGGCGAAAATGTTGAAGTAGGAGTTTATGCTCTTAAAGCAGCGTTGAATTTGGCTATAGAACAAGATTTAGACCTTGTAGAAATCTCCCCGAAGGCAGTTCCACCTGTGGCTAAGATTGTGGACTATAAGAAGTTCTTATACGATCAAAAGAAGAAACAGAAAGAGCTTAAATCTAAACAGATTAAAGTGACTGTTAAAGAA
The DNA here is from genome assembly GCA_913057815.1 of uncultured Flavobacteriales bacterium. Classification (GTDB taxonomy): domain Bacteria; phylum Bacteroidota; class Bacteroidia; order Flavobacteriales_D; family Sanyastnellaceae; genus ASP10-05a. The sequence goes on along the minus strand of CAJXOV010000276.1, from coordinate 1,490 downwards.
ATTAGGTTCGGTCCGAATACGGATGATCATGATTTTGAATTTAAACTGAATCACGCTAAGAAATTCTTAGAAGAAGGTAGCAAAGTGAAAGCTTATGTTTTCTTTAAAGGAAGGACTATTGTGTTTAAGGATAGAGGGGAATTGTTATTACTGAAGTTTATTTCAGAGCTAGAAGAATATGGAGTAGTTGAAGAACTACCTAAACTGATGGGGAAGAAGATGACAGTAATGATTAACCCAAAGAAGAAATAGAATTAATAACAAATAAATAATAGAAGGCGATGCCTAAAATGAAAACCAAATCTAGCGCTAAGAAGAGATTTAAATTCACTGGCTCTGGAAAAATCAAAAGGAAGCACGCTTTTAAAAGTCACATTCTTACTAAAAAATCTACGAAGAGAAAGAGAAATCTTACTCAAGCAGGATTAGTTCATAAGAGTGATGTGCGCAACATTAAGAAACAGTTGTGCGCTTAAAATTTTAAAAGTGTTTTTGTTAAACCCGGGATGCAGTTTTAAGTCTTAATTTTTTTTAAGCGCTGTCTACCAAAAAACAAATTAATTATGCCAAGATCAGTAAATGCCGTGGCTGCAAGAGCCAGAAGAAAGAAAGTCCTTAAGATGGCTAAGGGCTATTTCGGAGCCAGAAAGAATGTTTGGACCGTAGCTAAAAATGCAGTAGAGAAAGGTCTACAGTATTCTTATAGAGATAGAAAGAATAAGAAAAGAAACTTCAGAAGACTTTGGATTCAAAGAATTAACGCTGGAGCTAGAGAACACGGGATGTCTTATTCTGTTTTCATGGGAAAAGTTCATGCTAAAGGAATCGAGTTAAATAGAAAAGTTTTAGCAGATTTAGCCATGAATCATCCAGAAGCATTTAAAGCTGTCTGTGATTCTGTGAAATAGATTAGAACAAATAAAAAAGATTAAAAAGAAAGGCTGGATTTATCCAGCCTTTCTTTTTGTTTTTAACTTTAGCATGCCTTTTGATTAGGAGGCAACTTAAGCACTTTAATATGAGATACACTTTTATCATTTTAGCCTTGGTTTTGTCCGTAGGAACATTTGCTCAGGAAAAGAAAAAAATCAAAGCACCAAATCATTTCGAAATTGAAGATGAGAGTCGCACGGTACATATTCCATCTTCTTCGATTTGGATGGGATCTGATAAAGACATAGAAGTCTACAGATTCGTAAAAGATAGGATGTTGATTTATAATTTTTGGTCACCATTGAGTATAAATAATGATAAAACACTCTCTCGACTAGAACAAATTCAAAAAAAGTTTCCAGAAGTTGTTATTATTGATTTTTTACATCCTGCCGATATCAAATTATTCACTCCAGAGGAGGCTTATGAGATCTGGAGAGCTAAAGTGAGTCAAAGACCTTTAGTTATTGGGGTGAATGAGAAAATTGAAAACATGAATATTGGGAGGAATTCTCAAAAGATTATGATAAGTACAAATACTGTCTCTTATACACATC
>CAJXOV010000275.1 GCA_913057815.1 uncultured Flavobacteriales bacterium | reverse complement strand
GAGGTCTCGTGGGCTCGGAGATGTGTATAAGAGACAGCTGCTGATTATTTCATTGCTATTAAGACTGAATTTTAAAAAAGTAAAAAGCACAGAAAAGAAGGCCGATAATGTCGAATCTTAAGTTTCTAATTGACTAATTTTACCTTCTCTAATCTCATTTATGAAAGTCACTTTTTTAGGAACAGGAACCAGTCAAGGCGTGCCAGTAATAGCGTGTGATTGTGCTGTGTGCCAGTCTGAAGATCCTAAAGATAAAAGGCTACGCGTAAGTGTTCTTTTGGAGGTGAATGGCTTAAGTATTCTCATAGATTCTGGTCCAGATTTTAGACAGCAAATGCTTCGTGAAAATGTTCAGAATTTGGATGCCATACTATTTACACATGAGCATAAAGATCATACCGCAGGGTTAGATGATGTGAGAGCCTTCAATTTTAAGCATAATAAAGACATGGATGTATACGCACATCCTAGAGTCCAAGATGCTTTGAAGATGGAGTTTAGTTACATCTTTGCAGAAGTGAAATATGCTGGAGTGCCATTAGTTAAGCTTCATGATATTGGTAAGAATGAAAAATTCTCTATAGACTCTAAAGTAGAGATTACACCTATAGAAGTTCTTCATCATAAGCTTCCTGTACTGGGGTTTAGAATTGAAAACTTCACTTATATCACTGATGCTAAGACGATAACTCCAGCTGAAAAAGATAAGTTAAAAGGCACCGAAGTATTAGTGCTAAATGCGCTGCGTAGAGAAGACCATATTAGTCATTTGAACTTACAAGAAGCGCTAGAACTAATAGAAGAGATACAGCCTAAACAGGCATACCTTACTCATATTTCTCATTTGTTTGATAAGCATGAGGATATATTAAAAGACTTACCCAAGAATGTTTCTGTAGCTTTTGATGGGTTAAAAATCGAATTATAAATGGGAAATAAGTTGCTATATAATCTAGTAGTAAAACCTCTTTCATGGCTCCCGATGTGGGTGCTTTATATCTATTCAGATATTGTTAAATTTTTTGTGTACACCGTTTTTGGGTATAGAAAAAAAGTGGTGTTGACCAATATGAGAAATTCTTTTCCTGAAAAAAGCGAAAAAGAAATAGGCAAATTAGCCAGCAAGTTTTATAGTCACTTCACGGATCTAATATTAGAAAGTGTAAAGTTATTTAGTATTTCAGAAGCCAATTTAGCCAAGCGAATGGTTTCTGTTAATTCTGAAGTATTTGATAAATATTACAAGGAAGGAAAAGATGTGATTTTAGTATCTGGTCACTATGGAAATTGGGAAATGTGGGCTACTTATGGACAGCATCATATGCCACACTCTACCAGAGGTGTATACATGCCTATGAAAAACAAGTATTGGGACGAAAAGGCACAAGCTTCTAGATCTAGGTTCGGAATGAATCTGGTACCTCGAGATGAAGCTATTAAACAGCTGGGAGTTTCTGAAGTTCCAGTTTCTCTAATTTTACTTGTAGACCAAAGTCCGCATAAGGATAAAAAATGTTATTGGACTAACTTTTTGAATCAAGAATCTGCCATAAATTTTGGTATGGAGAGATTAGCTACCGATCATAATGCAGTAATTATTTACGGTGATATTCAGAAAGTAAAAAGAGGCTATTTCGAGGTTACTTGGTCAGTGATTTCAGATGATGCGAATTCTCATCCTTATGGCTGGTTAACGGAAAAAGTAGCACAAAAAATAGAAGAAAAAGTAAGAGAGTACCCTCAATATTGGCTGTGGACTCATAAAAGGTGGAAGAGAAAAAGAAGAGAAGATGAAGAGTTATTTAATGTAATAGAGAAATAATGAGTTTCGGAGATCACACACCACTCGCAGAGAGAATGCGGCCTAAAACATTGGATGAATACATTGGGCAAGGGCATCTGATTGGAGAAAATTCTGTTCTCAGAAAGACTTTATCTAGCGGAAACATTCCTTCTCTAATTCTATGGGGGCCTCCTGGGGTTGGGAAAACTACGCTTGCTCAAATTATAGCCACATTAGTAAAAAGACCTTTTTATACTTTGAGTGCTATTAACTCTGGCGTAAAGGACATTAGAGAGGTAATCGAAAAAGTAAAGAACCAAGGATTATTCGGAGGAGGAAGTGCTATCCTGTTTATAGATGAAATTCATCGTTTCAGTAAAAGCCAACAAGATTCCTTATTAGGAGCAGTAGAAAAAGGAACCATCACGTTAATAGGAGCTACTACTGAAAATCCCAGTTTTGAGGTGATTTCTGCACTGTTAAGCAGGTGCCAAGTATATACTCTAAAGTCTCATACTAAGGATGATTTAGAAGGATTGTTAGAGCGAGCAGTAGCTTCAGAATCTGCGTTGCAACGCAAAAAAATAAATTTACTAGAAACTACAGCACTTTTAAAACTGAGTGGAGGAGATGCCAGGAGAATGCTGAACTGCCTAGAATTGGTTATTTCTAGTGCGACTGAAGAAGAGTTAATCATAACAGATGAGCTAGTGACTTCTTTGGTGCAGCAGAATTTATCTAAGTATGACAAAGATGGAGAGCTGCATTACGACATAGTTTCAGCATTGATAAAATCCATCAGAGGAAGTGACCCTAATGCGGCAGTTTATTATTTGGCTAGAATGATCGAAGGAGGAGAAGATCCTAAATTTATAGCCAGAAGATTATTAATCTCTGCCTCAGAAGATATAGGAAACGCCAACCCTACCGCATTGGTAATAGCCAATGCAGCATTTGATGCTGTCGAAAGAATTGGATTTCCCGAGGGTAGAATAGTGCTCAGTCAATGTGCTGTTTATTTGGCCACTAGTGCTAAGTCTAATAGTACTTATATGGCTATAAACGTAGCTCAGGGAGAAGTACGAAATTCTGGAGATTTATCAGTACCACTTTCTCTGAGGAATGCACCTACTAAGTTGATGAAAGAGTTAGGTTATGGAGAGGATTATAAGTACAGTCATAATGGAAAGGGGAATTTTCAAAGTCAGGAATTTTTACCTAAAGAAATATCTGGAATGCGGTTTTATGAACCTGGTAATAATGCTCGTGAGCTAAAAGATCGTCAAAAATTGAAAGAACTCTGGAAAGATAAGTACGGCTACTGATCTCTGAAAGTCATTATCCTGTGATAAGTTTTTTTCAATATTTTATTTCTTAAAACAGTCGAGAAGTAGATTCTCTTAAATTTGTCCTAACTATTAAAAACCAAATAAATGAAAGCATATGTTTTCCCAGGCCAAGGAGCTCAGTTTCCGGGAATGGCTAAAGATATTTATGATAGCAGTTCTAAAGCACAAGAACGATTTGCTCAAGCCAAAGAAATTTTAGGATTCGATATAAAAGATATTATGTTCAACGGGTCTGATGAAGACTTAAAACAAACTAAAGTAACTCAACCAGCCATTTTCCTTCATTCAGTGTTATTAGCTGAAGAATTAGGAAATTCTTTTATTCCAGATATGGCTGCAGGGCATAGTTTAGGGGAGTTTTCGGCTCTAGTAGCTTGTGGAGCATTAGATTTTAATAATGGTTTAAGTTTAGTCTCTAAGAGAGCTATGGCTATGCAAAAAGCATGTGAATTAAATCCGAGTACAATGGCTGCTATTCTTGGATTAGAAGATGCTGTAGTAGAAAGAATTTGTGCGGATACAGATGGAGTAGTGGTAGCTGCTAATTATAATTGTCCAGGTCAATTGGTAATTAGTGGTAGTAATGAAGCTATAGATAAAGCATGTGAAGCATTGACAGAGGAAGGAGCTAAAAGAGCTATAAAACTTCCAGTAGGAGGAGCTTTTCACTCTCCATTAATGGAGCCTGCTAGAGAAGAACTAGCTGCTGCTATCCAAGAAGCTGATTTTAGTTCTCCTAAATGTCCTATTTATCAAAATGTAACTGCACTTCCTGAGTCAGACCCTGCTGTTATCCAAGAGAATTTAGTAGCCCAATTAACTGCACCAGTTAAGTGGACACAGATTATGCAGAACATGATAGCTAATGGAGCTACGTCAGTAGTAGAAGTAGGACCAGGAAAAGTATTACAAGGATTATTCAAAAAAGTAGATAGAAAATTCGAGACTTCAAGTGCTGGAATAGTCACTGAGGCATAGTCCAATGAAAAAATAGGAGTAAAAAAATAAGGGCTTCCATGTGGAAGCCCTTATAACTATATACAACTAAATTGTAATTCCAAACGGAAGACCGCTTGAAATGTCTTTTACATTATTTAATAAGTCCTAACCATTGATGTGGCTCAAGAGGGTTTGAATTCTGTCTCTTATACACATCTCCGAGCCCACGAGACCTCTCTACATCTC
>CAJXOV010000274.1 GCA_913057815.1 uncultured Flavobacteriales bacterium | reverse complement strand
AGTAAGAAAAGAGTCATGAAAATTCCAATTGTACCTATAAATATTCCTAGATCTACAAACGTAGAGTGAAATTCACTCCATGAAGAAGGTAGGTAATCTCTATGTAGTGATGTAACGATAATTACATATCTCTCATACCACATTCCTAGGTTAATTATTAGCGACATAATAAAGGTGAATCCTAAACTTGTTCTTAGTTTTTTAAACCAGAACAATTGAGGACTAATCACGTTACAAGTCATCATAATGGCATAAGACCACCAATAAGGCCCTGTAGCTCTATTTATAAATGCATAAGATTCATATTCAACACCTGAGTACCAAGAAATGAACAGCTCAGTAATATAAGCCACACCTACTATAGAACCCGTAACAATTATTACAATGTTCATGTATTCCACATGTTTCGTGTGGATATACGCCTCCAGACCCATCGCCTTTCTCATGATAAGAAGAAGCGTAAGTACCATAGCGAATCCAGAGAAAACTGCTCCTGAAACGAAATATGGAGGAAATATCGTTGTATGCCATCCTGGTATTACTGCCGTAGCAAAATCCATCGATACAATGGAGTGTACCGAGAATACCAGTGGTGTAGCTATACCAGCTAATACCAAAGAAACCTCTTCGAATCTAGTCCAATGTTTAGCTCTTCCTGACCAACCAAAACTTAATGCTGTATATAATTTCTTTCTCCATCCTCCAGAAACTTTATCTCTAATAGTAGCAAAATCAGGTATTAGTCCAATGTACCAGAACACTAGGGATACAGAGAAATAAGTAGAGATGGCAAATACATCCCAAAGAAGAGGAGAGTTAAAATTTACCCAAAGTGAACCAAATTGATTTGGAAGTGGGAAAACCCAGTAAGCCTGCCAGATTCTTCCCATATGTATTCCTGGGAAAAGTGCTGCCATCATTACAGCAAATATGGTCATGGCTTCTGCAGAACGGTTAATTGCCATTCTCCATTTCTGTCTAAATAGTAAGAGTACAGCAGATATTAATGTTCCTGCGTGACCGATTCCTACCCACCAAACGAAATTAGTAATATCCCATGCCCATCCTACTGTTTTATTCAGACCCCATGTTCCTATTCCAACTCCTAATAGATAGAGAATGTTACCTACACCCCAAGCAGCTATAAGTCCGCTTATGGTAATTAACACTTTCCACCACATGGTTGGGGACCCTTCAATAGGAGCCACTACATCCTCAGTAATCTGAGAATAAGACTTGTCACCTAGTATCAGGGGTTCTCTTATGGCTGCTTCTTTTTGCATACTATCTTATCTTTTAAGCTTCAGTATTTCTTACTATGGTTTGGTAGTAGATATTAGGTTTTACGCCTATCTCTTCTAATGCTCCATAAGCTCTATTGTCATCAGACAATTGAGTAACCATCGATTTTTTATCATTTAAATCACCAAACGTAATAGCATTTGCAGGACAAGCCTCAGCACATGCTGTTTGGATAGATCCATCTGGAATTGGAGTACTCGCTTTCTTAGCTTCCAATTTACCTGATTGAATTCTTTGAACACATAAACTACATTTCTCCATAACCCCTCTAGACCTTACAGTCACATCTGGGTTAAGAACCATTCTACCATACTCTTGTTGTGAAACATTGATATGCTTGAACTTTTTATATGCTTGGTAATTGAACCAATTGAATCTTCTTACTTTATAAGGACAGTTGTTAGCACAGTATCTCGTACCAATACATCTGTTATATGTCATTTGATTAAGACCCTCATTACTGTGGGTAGTAGCCGCTACTGGACATACAGTTTCACAAGGAGCATGATTACAATGCTGGCACATCATAGGCATGTGAACCGTTTGAGGACTATCCGATGGAATTTCCATCTCACTATAAGCCTCTATTACACCTAAATCTCCTTTTTCTTCAATAGACTTTACATCTGAAGAATAATACCTATCTATTCTCATCCAGTGCATGTCTCTGTGACGGTGCACTTCATCTTTTCCTACTACAGGTACATTGTTCTCTATATGACATGCTGTAACACAAGCACTACATCCATTACAAGAACCTAAATCGATACTCATACCCCATCTATGACCTACTTGCTCTACTGAATGAGCCTCCCATAAATCAAACTTCTCGACATGCATTTTGTCTCTTGCGTCTTCAACACCATCCTTATTTATGTCATCATGCACTACCAAACCTGGCATTACATTGTACGTAGACATTCCTTTCCCCTTATTTTTTTCTTTCTCGAATTGAGATAAGATTGTTTCTTTTACTATTGAATCTCTTCCCATCACAGTGCTGTGCATCTGTGTAGAAGCTATTTTATATTTTTCTGTTGTTAGTTCAAGCGTTGCAATGTTTGAATACACACAATCTCCAGCTACAGAAGAAACAAATCCAAATACATTAGCTCCAATTGGTGTTCTAACTGCGTTTTCCTCAGAACCCGCATTTAAATAATCTCCATACTCACCGGTTTGGTAGGCAGCTCTTCCGATTAGTTCATCTCCAGCTCCTCTTCCGTAACCTACAGCTATACCTATTGTTTTAGGTGTCTGTCCCGGTTGAGGCATAATTGGTAGATTCACGGTTTTTCCATTCACAGTAACATTGGCTTTTATAGCAAATGTTCTTTGACCTAAATAAATATGATCTCCTATACCTATCTCTCTCATATCTGAAGGAGCCATGGTAATGTAGTTATCCCACGTTACTTTAGTCATAGGGTCAGGAAGCTCCTGTAAGAAAGGATTGTTAGCATGGTTTCCAGCTCCCATTCCTACTTTCTCATACAGTTTAATCTCCCAGTCTCCAGTCTTTACCCCATTAGCAGCAGCCAAAGCAGCGCTAATATTACCAGCTGACACTGACTCCTCTCCTTCAGAAGATGAATCAGATACAGATGTATTGTTAACTTCCACATTTGCTGAACCAGTCCAAACTCCCGTCATGACTGCTTTGTTCCAAGAGTCATCAAAGTGCTTAGTAGCTTCTGAATATGTAGAATTGTAATTCGTTCTTAGGAAATTGTACCAAGACATGTCATTATCAGCCCATTTTAATAGACTTTCTTGAGCAGGTCTTGTATTCCATAATTTATTAATAGCTGGTTGAGCTATGTCTGTTCTTCCAGAATATGGTGCGAAATCACCCCATGATTCTAGGAAGTGATTATCGGGACACATATACTTACATTTCGATCCAGTCTCATCTGCATGAGAATTGAATGAAATAGATGTTTTCACTTTAGCAAGACCGGAAACAAACTCTGCAGAGTTAGGCAAAGAATAAGCTGGATTAACTCCCATAACGATTAGAGCTCCTACTTTTCCAGAGTTCATATCCTTTACTAGGTTAGCCACTTTAGAATCATCTCCTTGGAACAAATTAATTCCTGTTGAAGAATCTACAGTCACACCCTCGTTACCTAATACTTTATTTATTTCAGCTACTATTTTTTGAACATTAGAATCGTTACTTCCTGAAACAACTAGTGAAGCTCCTTTATCTCTATTGGCTTTAAGCTTTGACGCAGCTTTTTCAACCATGCCAGCAACTTTTTCTGAAAGATCTGGAGCGGAACCTCCTGCCACAGCTGCGTATATTGCTGCTGCTACTTTAATTTCTTCAGAAGGTTTGATCAAAGATCTGTAATCAGCATTAGAACCTGTAAGAGACATGTTGGTCTCGAACTGATAATGCTGAGACATCCAAGACCCTTCTGGTTGTCTTCTTTTAGTATACTGTGTTTGGAACACATTTGGCGTCAACCAAGTTCCTATAAAATCTGCCGCGATAGATACTATCGTTTTCGCTTTAGAAAAATCATATTTAGGAACTATACCTCCGTTAGCCTTCTTTAATCCGCTATAAGAAACAGCGTCATACTGAATTAACTCAGCATTGTATTTATTGGTAAATTCTGCTATCGCCTTTTTAGTACTAGGACTAATAATAGTAGAACTTAAGATTTTCACATTAGAAGCAGAAGCTAGCTCACCAGCAATAGACTTATCTATATCTGACCAGGTCTTAGCAGCCTCACCCATCTGAGGTCCTCTCAATCTTTCTTCATCATAAAGAGAAATTACAGAAGAGTTAATTCTAGCATTCAATCCACCTTCACCAAAATCTTTGTTTGGCTTAATGAAAATTGGGCGTCCTTCTCTAGTCTTAACTAGAATATTTCCATAATCATTTCCATCATAATAAGTACTAGCATAATAATTCGCGATACCTGGAACTATTTCTGCTGGCCTATTAATATATGGAATTGACTTGATTACAGGAGCTTCACATGCTGCTAAAGCTGTCTCTT
>CAJXOV010000273.1 GCA_913057815.1 uncultured Flavobacteriales bacterium | reverse complement strand
CTCTTATTGAAGCCCTACAATCTGCTAATTATGGATGAGCCTACCAATCACCTGGATATGAAGTCAAAAGACATGTTAAAAAGTGCTTTGAATTCGTACGATGGGACTTTAATTATGGTAAGTCACGACAGACATTTTTTACATGATTTAGTAGATACCATTTATGAAGTTACTCCCAAAGGACTGAATCAGCATCTAGGAGATATTTATGAGTTTTTAAAGAAAAAGAAGACAGAATCTATAGCGCATTTCGAAAGAGCAAAAGAGGAAAATAACTCCAAAAAAGATAAAAATTCATCTTCGAATAAAGAGTCTTATGAAGCCCGTAAAGAAAGAGATAAGAGAAAGCGTAAATTGACCAATGTCATTTCTAAATGCCAGTCAGAGATAGATACTACTGAGAAGAAAATTAAGGAAATGGACTTAGTTATAGCAGATCTAGATTATACCGATCAGGTAAAGGCCAATAAAATCTTAGATGAATATGGAGATCTAAAAAATCTAGTAGGAGAGTTGATGGGACGCTGGGAAGAGGCAGAGATGGAGTTGGATGAATTTACCGAAGATTAAAGTCCTCTAAAGTATCCTCTAGTCATTTCTCTTTTTCCGGGAGGGCCAGGCAGTCTTTCTACTTCGAATCCTGCAGCTTTTAAGTTTCTTTTAAACTGTCCCTGAGCGCAATAAGTGACGAGAATTCCGCCTAAATTTAAAAACGTGCTTAAATGTTGGAAAATGGGAAGTTCCCAAAGTTCAGGTTGAGCATGAGGCCCAAACGCATCGTAGAAGACAATGTCAAACTTTTTTTCAGTCTGAAAATCTTCAGCTTTCAGATGGTGTTTTGTCAGTGAAAAAGAATGATGAACGTTAACTAATTCCCCTGGTTTAGTGCCGTGTATTATGTTAAACCATCCCTGAGCTGATCCACTTTCTATCAGTTCACCATAATTGATGTCTGAGATTAAATTCTTGGGAATAGGAAAGGGCTCTAAGGTGGTAAAGTCGATTTTTTTATCGCGTTGCAACGCATAATTACAACTCAAAAGAACGTTTAAACCTGTACCCATACCTACTTCAAGAATTGATATAGAGTCTTTTTCAATTAAATCTAAACCCTCCTTTAAAAACACAAATTCGGATTCTTGAATGGCACCATGTTTAGAATGGTAAGTTTCGTTCAGCTCTTCTACGAATAAAGAAGAAGAACCGTCAGCTGTGGAAATGTGTTTGATCAACGGGGATTAATTTATAACGATAAAGTTACAATATCCATTTTGATTAGGTGATCACTTGGCTTAGTTGTAATACTTTTACTGCAACAACCTTACCCATGAAGTATATTTTAATTCTATTAATCGCTTTAGTAACTGTGAACGCCCAATCTCAAAATCATTGGGAAGATTTAAGAGATGAAGGAGCTAGTTTTTCTGAAATAAAACAAGCCTTTCATCAAGAATGGGATGGTAAAGAATACCAAAGAGGACAGGGATATAACCTGTATAAAAGGTGGGAATATCTTATGGAGCCTAGAAGTTTTCCCTCTGGAGATATTAATTTGGCATCTAAGTATGTAAACACATGGAACAAATTAGATTCTAAATCTAGCACTAATAAGTCTGCGGGAAATTGGCAGCCCATGGGATATACTGAATGGAATACAGAGTCCTATAATCCGGGAAATGGTAGAGTGAATTTGGTAGCTAAAGATCCTTCTATAGCTGGAAGATATTATGCAGGAACTCCTTCAGGAGGGCTATGGAGAACAAATGACAACTTTAATTCTTGGGAACCTTTAACTGACAATTTTCCTACGCTAGGTATTAGTGGAATAGTAATCCATCCTACCAATTCAAATATAATATACATAGGTACAGGTGACGGAGATGGTTCAGATACATATTCCAATGGAGTATTAAAATCAATAGATGGAGGTCAGTCATGGCAAACGACAGGATTGAGCTATAACCTGTCAACTGAATTTTTAGTTCATAAACTAATTATGCATCCTACTAATCCAGAAATTTTATTTGCTGCTACCAAGTTGGGTTTGTGGAAGACCACCACTGCAGGAGAAGTTTGGTATGAAGTCAGACCAGGAAACATGAGAGATGTAGAATTTAAGCCTGGAAATCCTGAGATTATGTATTGCTGTACAAATAGAATTTACAAATCAATAAACGGGGGAGAAGAATTTGACTCTGCAGGAGATGGAATGCCTACTCCTTCGGCAGTGGAAAGAATTTCTTTGGGAGTTTCGGAGGATGAACCTGATTACGTATATGCTTTATGTGTGGATAATGATACGAATGGCTTTTTAGCTATGTACAGAAGTGAAGACTCATCAGATAGTTTTTCATTAAGAGCAGATTCACCTAACATATTAGGGTATCCAGCCACGGGGAATGAAGAAGGTGGACAGGGTTATTACGATTTAGCATTGGCTGTAAATCCGAACAATGTAGAGAATTTATTTACAGGTGGTGTAAATGTTTGGAGAAGTATAGATGGAGGATCTAATTACATCATAAATGCACATTGGTATTATGAGCCTGGAATGTCATTGAATTATGTACATGCAGATATCCATAATATTCAATATTTAGATGGAGAATTATTTGTGTGTAGTGATGGTGGAGTTTTTCGAAGTATAGACAATGGAAATTCTTTTGATGATGTTTCTGAAGGACTACAAATTTCTCAGTTTTACAGATTTGGAGGGTATGAATTAGATCCGAACTTATTGATAGGAGGAACTCAGGATAACGGGAGTATTTTACTCTCAAATAATTCTTGGACTCATGTTAGAGGAGCTGATGGAATGGAAGCTGCCATTCATCCTTTAGATCCAGATATTATGTATTGCGCTAGCCAGAACGGGGGAATTTATGCAAGTGGAAATGGAGGTGATTCTTTTTCCTATATAGCAGGAGATATAGTGGGTGATGCAGCTTGGGTTACGCCTTATATTCTGCACCCAGAGGAAGTAGGAACGATACTCGTAGGGTATGATGAGATATGGAAGTCTACTAATAATGGAGGCTCATTTGTGCAAGTTTCAGATTTTGGAGGCGGAGCTAACATGAGAGCAATGACTGTTTGCGAAGCCAATCCAAACATTATGTTTGTCTGTTCGAATACTCAGGTTTTTAAATCTGAAAATGCTGGAAATACATGGGAATCTATAGCATCTGGAGTTACTCCCTACTCCATTACCTATATTTCAGTAAATCCTGAAGACGAAAATGACGTAGTCTTGACTTTTAGTGGATTTGGCAATGGAGAAAAAATTTACAGAAGTAATGATGGTGGCGATAATTGGGAGAATATTTCATTTAATCTGCCGAATATACCAGTCAATTGCTCTGTGATTGACGGAGAGGATGGTTCGTTATATGTAGGGACAGATTTAGGGATTTATTTCTGGAGTCCTGAGTTGGTAAACTGGATGCCTTTTAATGACGGTTTACCAAATGTAATCGTGAACGAGTTAGAGATTAATAATACATTCGATAATCTCACTGCAGCTACCTATGGAAGAGGAATATGGAGAAGTACACAATTCGAAGGAGTAACGGAAGATCCTGTGGCGATTTTTGAATCGAACAAAAGAATAATTTGTGTTGGAGATAGTATTCTTTTTTCAGATTTAAGTTATGGTCATGAAGCTGGTTGGGAATGGATGTTTGATGGTAGTGAAGAGGTAAGCTCATCGGACCAGAACCCCTGGATACATTATAATACAGAAGGGGTTTTCAATGTCTCTCTTTCAGTTCAAAATGAATTTGGATCGGACGAGTCGTCTGTATCTTCTTACATAGTAGTCCAATCTTCTAGCGAGATATTTCCGTATCAAGAGCCTTTTTCAGGTGGGAATTCATTAGGAGATTTTGACTTCATTTCGGAACCACTCTCTGGGGATGTAGATTGGATGATTAATGATGAAGTTGGTTATGATTCTCCGGGATGTTTATGGATTAATAATGGTGATTTAGATGTGCCTTTTGAAGCAGAGGTTTTTTCTAGACAATTTGACTTTTCAGAACAGGATACAGCATTCCTATCTTTCAGGTATGCGTATGCCCAAAGGCATTTTGAGTCTGATGATAGACTTAGATTATATACATCTAATTCATGTGGACAAAGCTGGGTTCAGCGTGAAATGTTCAGGGGAGTAAGTGATTTAAATACTGCAGGAGTCCCTCAGTTAGGAGATTTTGAGCCATCTGGAGATTCTGATTGGATTTTATTTTCATATCCATTTACAGGCGGAGATTTTTCCGAGAATTTTTCATTTAAATTCAGGTTTTCCAATGATAATGGAAACCATGTTTACAT
>CAJXOV010000272.1 GCA_913057815.1 uncultured Flavobacteriales bacterium | reverse complement strand
CCTCTCTATTCGTCGGCAAGCGTCAGATGTGTATAAGAGACAGCCTCATGTCCTGAGCCAAAACTCCTATTGATTCTTCACTACCCAAAGAAACTACCGCTGACGAAAAAGAAGATTCATTTACCGGCTCATCAAATTCAATGAATATCGAATTAGAAAGAAAAGCATATGCTAGTATTATTTGAGGAGCTTGAGTGTCTTCGGCTATCGAAAATACTGAGTTTTGCTCCGCTGGCGAACCACCAAAAACACTTTCTGATGCTTTCCAGTTCAATTCATCACTACATGGATGAGTAGGGTTTATTAACTCCAGAGACCATCCACCATCATCCTTATCAGAATCTTGATACCAAGTAAGATCATAGGTTACCTGGTCTATAATTCCATTTCCTGTAGTAAGGATTAACTCTTTTCCAGAATTAGTAAGAAAAGTACTGCTCCAGCCTGTCATACCAGAGGCATTGTCAAATATGAAATTACCTGCTATATCTTCCTCACTCATAATCACTCTGTATTCACCAGGAGCTATAACTACTGGCGTAGAAAAAGTAGCTCCGCTAAAATCAGCATCGGAAATGTCTATGAATATATCAGTAGTGTTATACAGCTCAGCATACTCCACTTCAGGAAGTCCAACCTGTGGAGAAGGATCAGCCATGATTTCAGTAATAAGAATATCACCAGGCTCAGCAGGAAATCCTGAAACTATCTCCCACACATCTGTACCTGTAAATTCATTTCCTTCACAATCTGTTAAACTTAAGACTGTTACTGTAAACGGAATACCTATTTCTACAGGTTCGGTTAAAGAAATTAATACTCCACTGGCAGATGCAGTTAGCTGCACTGAGGAAATTTCATATCCTCCAGAAACGGAGAAATTGGTTAATTCTACAACCTCATTCAAAATTTCATCAGCCTGTAAGAATATTAATGTTTCATTAATTAATGCTGCTGAAGTGATGCCTGGTGCATCGGTATCAGGAGTTTCATCAAACACAGAATTTTGGGTTCCTGGAGTTCCTCCCAAAGGAGAATTTGATGCTATCCAATTTTGACTACCACTGCACAGAGCTAGCGGATTAATCCGCTCAAGAGACCATCCACCTTCTGATTTTACACCATCTTGGTACCAGTCAACTTCATACACTACTCTATCTATCACTGTTCCGTTATAAAGAAGCGTTAAACTATCTCCAGAGTTACTTAATGCTGAAAAAGAAGTAGCTACACCAGTTTCTCCAAAGGTTTGCAACGCGGAAGTACCGGCAGCATCTGAAACAATTACATAACCACCCGCAGGAAGAACATAACTCTCTAATGGATTAAGTGTAGTGGTATTAAAAAACTCTAACAACGAAAGGTCAAAGGCATTTTCAGATGTGTTGTACAATTCTATCCATTCTGTCTCTGGCAAGGCCAAAGCAGGTGTAGGATCAGCAAAAATTTCATTGATAATGATATCTCCTAATTGAGGTTCACTGATTTCGAAATAGGTAAACTGCTCTTCAGTTAATGCTATTTCATTTCCTATGGCATCTGTAACTCCTGTAACTGTAATGGTTAATTCATCTTCAGATGGAAAGCTCGTACCGAACGTTAGTGTTACTAAGTTAGGAGCAGTGAAATTAGCCGAATTCGGATTTCCAATCCCACTAGAAACTGTGTAATTAGCAAGTGTTTCTGCCGTGATCTCATCTAATGGTTCATTGAACTCCAAAGCTAATTCAGTAGCTGAATTTACTGTGAGCTGAGTTAACAGCGGAGGATCTGTATCTACTATAGGCTCTCCTATGTACGCATCATCCAAGAAAAAATTATCTGCATTGCTAGATGTGTATTTACACACCCACCCAAAGTAATTTACAAAAGTATAAGTGGCATCTGACCCGGTAGCTTGTAATGAAAATTCTTCTCCTGCATTGGCATCAGCCCAAATCTCCCAATCTCCTGAAGCGGTTCTTACAATTTTTACTGTGATTTCGAATGAGCTTGATACAAATCCTGGTGTTCCTACGGCCACATCAGTGGTAGTTCCATCCGAATCATTTTTAACTAGCCTTAGAGCATCATCAGACCCACCTTCACCGAGCTGAAGAAAATAACCCTCTACTGCTGCTCCTGAAGTCCCAGTATAATCTAAGGCAGGCATATTAGACATCAGGTAAACTCTAGAGTTATTGTTATCAGAACCAGAGAAACTCTGTTTGATATAAAACCTCCATTCAGTATCAGTACCCAAACTCTGGCCTACTGCTGAAGAGACATTCGACATTCCTTCCGCACCATCATCCAGCTGGAGTTGGTTATCAGAATTGACTATAAAATTCTCCGTATTTCCTTCCCACACAGCGTTGGAAGTGAAATTTCCGTCTTGGAAATCATCCGTGAATATTTGTGCAGATAGTGAATGCGTAGCTACGCAAAGAACCAACACTAGAATTAACCTTAAATAGATGTTTACTTTTTTCAAACCGCTGAACATTCTTGAGGGGTAAATATAGTAGTTTTGTCAGCGTTATATCAATAAAATAAAGCATGAAAGTAGCAGTAGTAGGAGCCACAGGATTAGTAGGGACGATGATGTTAAAAGTATTGGCTGAACGTAGCTTTCCGTTAGATGAATTAGTCCCTGTAGCCTCAGAAAGAAGCGTAGGGAAACTAATTAGCTATAAGGGAAACGATTATGCTGTAGTGGGAATGCAAACTGCTGTGGACATGAAGTGTGACATAGCCATTTTTTCAGCTGGTGGAGACACAAGCTTAGAATGGGCGCCAAAATTTGCAGAAGCAGGCTGTACGGTTATAGATAATTCTTCGGCTTGGAGAATGAGTCCTGATCATAAGTTAATAGTTCCTGAAATAAATGCCGATGAACTTACAGCTGCCGATAAAATCATAGCCAATCCTAACTGTTCTACCATTCAACTGGTGATGGCCTTAAAGCCTCTGCATGACAAGTATGGGGTGAAAAGAGCTGTAGTTTCTACTTACCAATCCATTACTGGAACGGGAGTAAAAGCGGTGAACCAATTAGAAAACGAACGTGCCGGAAAAGAAACTGAAATGGCTTATCCTTATAAGATAGACATGAACTGCCTGCCACACTGTGATGTGTTTATGGAAAACGGTTACACTAAGGAGGAAATGAAGCTAACTAAAGAGACGAAGAAGATTTTAGATCCTTCTATTAACGTTACTGCGACAGCAGTAAGAGTTCCTGTAACTGGTGGTCATTCTGAGGCTATTAATGTAGAGTTTAACAGTGAGTTTGAATTGGGAGATGTTAGAAAGCTACTTCATGAAACTGAAGGATTAACTGTTCAAGACAACATAGACACCAATACGTA
This sequence comes from uncultured Flavobacteriales bacterium, assembly GCA_913057815.1. Lineage (GTDB taxonomy): Bacteria > Bacteroidota > Bacteroidia > Flavobacteriales_D > Sanyastnellaceae > ASP10-05a. The sequence continues at coordinate 1,024 of CAJXOV010000272.1, read as the reverse complement.
TCCGATGCCACTTATGGCCAATGACAAGGATGATGTATTCGTAGGAAGGATACGAAGAGACGAAAGCCAACCCAACACCTTAAATATGTGGGTGGTTTCAGATAATCTAAGAAAAGGTGCAGCTACTAATGCGGTGCAAATAGGAGAATGGCTGGTTAAGGCCGGATTGGTCTAATCGGTTAGTGAATTTATATAGTAACCGAAAAGACCAACTAGCGAACGTTAAGCTCTTACAATCGTTTGCAAACGCTTAAGTTCGTTTTATTCATCGGATTTTCAGCCGGTTGAGTAGTTTTATTCTTAAATTCGATGTACAAAACATATAGTGCGAATATGTCCACCAGTGGATATACACGTACGTTGTGCTTCATTATCACAAACCACTAACCAATGATAAAATTCTTTAGAAAAATTCGCCAAAACTTACTTATGGAAAATAAAACTGGAAAGTACTTTAAGTATGCCATTGGTGAAATAGTGCTTGTGGTTCTTGGAATCTTAATTGCTCTTGGGATTAATAATCAAAATCAGGAACGGATAAAGCAAGAAAGAGTCGATAAAATATTAATGAAAATACAAACGGATATATCACAAGATATTGGTTATTCCAATTGGTTAATCAGTACATATATTGAACGAAATGATATTAAAGACAAAGTTTTGGACAATCAGTTTGACTATAACAACTTGACGCCATCAGATTTGGATGATTTAGGGAAGATGACTTTTAGTTGGGGTAATTTACCGAGTCAAATGGGTGGGTATAATCAATTGACAGAGAATCTCGAAGATGTTCCAGATGATTATCAAGAACTGGTTCGCAAACTTAATTTCACTTATCGAAGTCCAAAAGAATGGGTCGATTTATATACCAAGCACACACAAAAATTGGCTCTAGGCTATAAAGTTTTTTTAACCAACAATCATCCGTGGTATTCAGAAGATTCGTTCAATAATGAGATTAGCTCAGCTCAAATCTGTCTCTTATACACATCTCCGAGCCCACGAGACCTCTCTACATCTC
>CAJXOV010000271.1 GCA_913057815.1 uncultured Flavobacteriales bacterium | reverse complement strand
CGGCAGCGTCAGATGTGTATAAGAGACAGGAGTCTTAGTTAAATTACTCCCATCGATTAGTTCAACTCCATCTTTCTGAGCCAAATCATAAATGAAGCTTCCTTCAATTTTAATAAACTGAATTCTTTTAAATTTTTGTTTTAATTGATGGTATTTTGATTCCGTAAGTAGTTGTACAGCGTAGATTTCCATTTATCCTTTATTCGAATTAATTAAGTATTCGACATAATTCCAATCATTCTCATCATCGATATCTGCTGATCTTTCAATTGGCATTTCTGATTTTAAGATTATTGGAAATTCTAAAATGCTGTTATGCTTTCTTATAGATTTAACATTAAGGATGTAGACTGCTCCATTTACCTCATAAACTTCGGGAACGTCTTGCCTTCTATCAAACTTTTCTTTAAGTAATTTTTCTAAACCACCACTTTTGTTTTCTATAAAGTGTACATAATACGGGTTAGATTGAGCTTTGCAAACAGATAGTACTGCGTCAACGCCTTCACTATATAATTGAAGTGCACTTTCAATGTCTTCTTTTTTTCTGAGAGGTGAAGTAGGCTGCAAAAGAACTAATGCGTCATAGGTTTTCCCCTTTGATTTATAAAAATCTAAACAATGTTTTATTACATCATATGAATTAGCAGTATCAGAAGCAAGGTAATCCGGCCTAATGAAAGGAACATGCAGATTTAAATTTTCAGCTATTTGTTTAATTTCCAAAGAGTCAGTAGATAAACAAATATCATCATCAGAAACAAATTCTCTGGCTATGTTTATTGAGTATTCAATCAGTGGTTTGCCGTTGAGCTTTTTGATGTTTTTATTGTGAATTCCTTTGGAACCCCCACGCGCTGGAATTAAAAATAAGTAACGCATTACATTTTTATACTATTAATATCTTTTTGAGCTTTCGAGTAATCTTCATGTTTTCCTATGTCTAACCAATAATTGACAATAGGGAAGTAAGCCACTTTTTTACCTTGCTTAATGAGATCTTCCATTAAGTCTGTGGCGTTATAGTTTTCTCCTTTAGGAATTAAAGAAAAGTGTTTCTTGTTTATAATATAGATTCCAGCATTAGAGTAATATGTATAGGTTGGTTTTTCTTCAAATGAAAGCACCTTTTCTTCATCTGTTATCATTACGGCATAAGGAATTTTTACTTCGTAAGGAATTGTAGCCACTATCATATCAGCATCAGAAGATTTATACTTTTTGTACATCTTCTCGTAGTCAATATTGGTCAATAAATCAGAATTCATAATGAGAACATCAGTACTATCAATGCGTTCTATCAGGGAGACTGAACCAATAGTGCCGAGTGGTTCCTCACCTTCATCTATATAACCGATTTCAATCCCTTTGTCTTCTCCTGAGCCTATTTCAGACTCAAGTAAATCCCCTAAATAGTTTACTGTAATATTGATTTTATTGATTCCAAAACTAATTAATCGGTCAATGTTATGTTCAATAATAGGCTTGTCTCCTACTTTAAGTAATGGCTTAGGTAGCTTTTCAGTTAAAGGTCTCAATCTCATCCCTTTACCGCCAGCCATTATAACAGCCTCTAAGGGTAAAAGAGATCTCTTTTCCTCTAAATTGATTATTTGAATTATTACTCCTTCTTTATCTAAAATAGGAACAGAACGATACTTTTTCTCTTTAATAACATCAATTTCATCCAGCCCAAAGTTTTTTTCGACTAAGAAAAATGGAGTACTGCACATGAAATTAGTCACTAGATCTTCCATGGCTTTCCCCAATATTAGGTTCCTTCTAATGTCACCATCGGTAAGAGTTCCTACCAGCTTCTTGTCTATATCTAGTACGTACAGAACTAAGGAATCCCCAGACAACTTATTCAGCTTGGTTAAAGCGTACAGAATTGTTTGATCATTATAAATAATGTATTGTTCTATATCAGTCATGGTTATTACTAAATCAGGGTGAAGTTAATTTAATTCTTTTAAAATAGTCACTATTTTTTCCGAAGCAGTACCGTCTCCATACAAGCTAGAGAATTTCGAGATGTCCGAAGATTCAATAATTTGAACGGCTTTAAGGATATCAGTTTTAGTAATAGGAGTATTAAATATGTTATTTGAGACTAATCTTCCTTTTTGCCTATCACCTAAGTTGATTACTTTTTTAGGAAAAAATGAGGCCTCTACAAACCCACTTGATGTATTTCCCAGCATAAACTTACAATGTTTCATAGCAGAGAGATATCCTTTCCACCCCAAAGATTCCACTATAAAGACAGTGTTTTTTGTAGAAGAAGAATACTCCAATATTTTATTTCTAATTATAACTCCACTTGTATCAGCATTAGGCATTGTTATTAGTTGTCGGTAGTCCGATAGGTCTTCTAAAGCAGAAATTAACGCGATTACATACTCTTCGTTTTTTTCAAAAGAAATAGTTTCAGGGTGAAGAGTAATTAAGATAGTATTGTCTTTTAGCTCGATATTAAATGTGTCGTTGAATTCATTTTTAGAATAAAATTCCATGGAAGTCAGGTTATCAAAATTTAGCGCTCCCACATTAAATGCGTTTCTATTTATATCAGTTATTCTAACGATGTTTTCTCTGTAAACTTCACAAGAAGCAAAGTGGTAAGTAGACATAAGTGTTAGACTATTTCTATAGATATTATCTATAGCTCCTTCTGTAATTTCACCACCAGATATATGCCCAATAGGAATATTGAAAGGAACAGCTGCTCCCACTGCAGCAAACATTTCGTATCTATCTCCCAAGCATAGAATCAGATCCGTGTTACTCTCAGCCCAAAACTTAGAAAATTCTAAATAGGTATTTCCTATTATATCAGAAATTGCTTTGGGTGAATCTCCATCAAAAGGAGTACTAATCTTCTTAAAAACAGGAGTTTGGTCGTTCTCTATTTCTCTAATTGTATTCCCATGAAATTCTGAATTATGGGTACCAAAAACCACCAGATGCAATTCAAAAAAAGAATCAGCGTCTAATTTTGAAATTAATGGTCTTAATATTCCGTAATCTGCCCTTGAGCTAGTCAAGATTGTTACTATCATAATGTATCAAATATTTATTACCATCAATCAAACAAGATATATAAATGTTTTTAATTTGCTTATATCTACCTTTCGTAACTAAGACTATTATTTCTTAGAATATTCGATTAAAACAAAAGTAGTTATCCATTTGCTTCTTAAGAGTTCAGGATTTTCAGTTTAGTAAACAAATGGGTTTAAGAACTTACTTAAGTCTCTATTATTGAGAGAATTTTCAATGTTTTCTTTCGTTGGAGGATTTTTTAAGTATTCAGCAGCTACAGCATCATTGAAAGCAGCATTTTTAGTATATCTAATTTCAGTTGATTTATCCTGTTTAACCTTGTTAAATTCTAGAATAGTTCCAGCTTTTAAATTTTGTACCAGGCCTAAATGTGCACTTTTAACCGCCCTCATTCCGAGATCAAACATATCTCCTTCGAAGTTAGGTAAAGCATGGAACAGCATGTCGCCTGAGTCTAGTCCTTTAGATAACATATGAATTGTAGCCCCGACCATGTGGTAATTTTTATCATAAGCGGCCCAAAAATTACATGAGCTCCCTCTATAATAAGGAGATACTCCCATATGAATGTTCAGTGCTTTTTGTTCAACTAGGAAGTCAATTAAACTTCCTTTAATAAAACTTGACCCGAATATTACATATTCATCAGATTCTAGAGCTGGTTGAAGAATTTCAGAAGAAACCTTATTCAAATCACCGCTTTTTAAAATCAAGGGTTTAACGTTACTTGGCAAGAAAGAAATATTTCCGAAAATTTTCTTTTCGGCAGCAATTACTCGGGAAAAGTAATCTTGCATAATATCAGTTTTCTTGAAAAAGTCTTCTCTTTCACCAGGAAACACAGTGTTTGTTTCTATTATAGCATAGACAGTATCAGCAATTTTCGCTAGGTCATTAATCAATGATATATGCCTCGGCTGATTACTTGTAAAAACAGTAATTTTCATAATGATTTTATTTAAATTTTATCCATCAAATGTGCATGATCTAATCTTGGATATTCCAATTCTGAATGAAACCCATCTTCCATGTTTGCTCTAAATCCAAAGTTCACATTCATTCCTCTAAGAATTTCTAGAGTATGAGAATCATAAGAGTTACATGGGTGAGAAACTGTTTTAATTTTCTTCCCAATTATTTGAGTAAGCTTAGTTTGGTTTTTCTGATATTCTAGTTTCTGGTTTTCAATGGAAAGATGCTTAATTTCAGTAGGATGTGTATGGGAGTGTAAGCCAATAATGTGACCAGCTTTTTCTAGATGGGTGACCTGTCTCTTATACACATCTGACGCTGCCGACGAATAGAGAGG
>CAJXOV010000270.1 GCA_913057815.1 uncultured Flavobacteriales bacterium | reverse complement strand
AGATGTAGAGAGGTCTCGTGGGCTCGGAGATGTGTATAAGAGACAGGTGATATTCCTTTCGATTTTCGAATCTCCTTTATTTTAGAAACAACACTTTTTACTTTTAGATGAACTGAAGAATTATCCATATTCGATATAAATTTCAGTCAAAAGTAAATTGATAATCGTAAAAGTGTTTGGAATTAGCGTAAAACAAAAAGAGTTTTACAAGGCAAACAATTAACAACCAAACAAATGAAATTTACCTTACTACTCTTATCTGCATTATTCTCTCTTTCGATTTACTCCCAGGATACAAACTTCACCCTAAATGGAAACTTAGGATTAGGAACAACACCAGAAAACAAATTAGACGTTAATGGAGATTCCAAGATGGATGGAAAACTTACTGTAACTGATAAAACTACCCTCCAAGGAACTACAGAAATAGAAGGCGGCCTAAAAATATCAAGTTTACAAGGAGCTGAAGATGGCTATGTTCTTCTAGTTGGTGATGACGGGAATGTAGTTAAAATGGGCATTACACAACTAGGAGAAATCATTAGAGATAAAGGAACTTGTGATACCTCTTCAGGAGATGCAAGGTGGGTTTATGATGAAGATGTAATTCACACCTGTCCTTATGACTCAAAAGTAGGTATAGGAACTTCCACACCTGAGTTTGAGCTTGATGTGAATGGTACAGCTCGAATCAATTCAGATTTAATAGTAGGAGGCAGTAACGAACTCTCCAATTACAACATATCATCCACAAGTTCTTCTAGTGAGTCTGGATTAAAAATAAACCTAACTAGCTCAACACTAAAACACGCACTGAGTATTTCAAGTAACAACACAAGTCTTTTTGACATTTATAATAACGGCTCCATAGTCACTCAAGTAACCGATGAGTCTTGGGCAGCCCTACAAATAAAAAATCCTACAGGGACAGACATCTTTAGAGTAAATGCTCTCGGACACCTCACCTGTACTAAGATCGAAGTAAGAATGGCACCTTTCCCTGATTATGTATTCGAGAAAGACTACAAGCTTATGTCTCTAATTGAATTAGATGAATATATTCAGAAAAACAAACACCTACCAAATATGCCTTCTTCTACGGAAGTAGAAAAAAACGGAGCAGACTTAGGAGAAATAAATAGAGTATTAGTTGAAAAAACAGAAGAGCAAGCTCTATATCTCATTCAACATGAGGAAAGAATAACAAGTCTTGAATCTAAGATTAAAACTCTATTGATAGCAGTTGAAAAATTAAAGTCACAGAATTAATCTTTAAAATCAGAAAACAAATGCAATATTTCATTCGAATATTACTTTTCTCGTTCCTGGCCCTAGCATCAACTTTTGCCTTAAGTCAGAACCTGATTTTAAATCCTGGTTTTGAAATCTGGGATGATATCATTACAGAAACTAACCCTCCTGAATCAGATGGCTTAAATTTAGGTGCCGTCCCATCGCCTTGGAAACAAAGATTATCCTGTGATATGAAAGTAGATGCTCCTGGGGTTGTGAGCATTCAAGATGTCACTGGGGATACACGTTCAGGCTTCGGGTGTGTCGGTTTTGCGGCAACAACATCCAGTATTCCAATTCACTATCGAGAATGTCCAATAGCCCGAACTATGAATCTTACACAGGGTCAAGAGTACTTATTAACGTTTTACGTAGAAAGAGATTTTCTAGACATTACTAATTCAGCTCCTCTCTACATTGGTGCCTATTTTACTCAGAATGATTTATCATGTGATTCTGATGGAGCAGGAGGTGCTCAAATTTGCCCACTACTTGAATTAACACCCCAAGTAGAAGGTACTATTGCATATGACGAAGGTAATTATACGATTATTACTGGTAACTGGACAGCTCCTCAAAGCGGAGAATATAATATTGTTTTTGGGAATTTTAGAGCTTCTGAAGTTCAAGGATTACAAGATCACTACATGAATTTAGATGACACTTCATTAGAAGCGTGCAATTCTAATGAAGTATCTACACCTATAATAAATATGGATTTGCTATTTTGTCCAATAGGCGAAATAATTGCAGATGCCAGTGCATCTCTAAATGTAGAAATGCACCGTTGGAGTTTGGAACTACAAGATGGCACCGTTCTTAGAGAATTCACCCAATGGGAAACTGGAAACCCTGGAAGCTTAGATCTTAGCACTATTTATCCTTTTTTTGAACCCAACAACTGTTATCGATTAATACTTCAAACTTTTGCCGGATGTAAAACCTCGGAAACTAGTCATGAGTTTTGTATAGATGCTCCAGAGTTTGACCTCGAACCATTAGTATTTCCTATCTGTGAAGGAACTGAAATTACTCTCATAGCAGATGAACACAGTGACTGGGAATACTCATGGGGAACGCCCGAAAACCCTTCATTATATGGAGGAGGAATAGGGCAAAGTAGTATTAACATAATTGCCAACATAGATATCCTTCAATACAGAGTAAACATTCAAACCCCTCAAGGATGTGGAACATTTGAACTTAGTTATGAAATAATAGTTCACCCAAATGATAACGAACCTCCATTTACCACAGGAATTAACGGCAGTGGTGAATTTACTGCCTACGTGCAAGCAGGTGGTCAGTTGTGTTTTGATATACCTACATTTGATAATCCAGAAGAGGGGACTGAATTAATTTCAAATTCAACCTTACCAAGTAATTCAACTGTTCTCGAAGATCAAGCTTTTCAAGAAAGCGGCACATTCTGTTGGCCAACCACAGAATCGGATATTGGTTTTCATTCTTTTGAAGTTTTAATTGAAGACCAAAACGTTTGCTACTCTGAACAGTCACCTTATACATTTGATATAAAAGTAGGATGCGCTTATTGTCCATTAGATGTTTATTTCGAAAACAGAGAACCTCTTCCGGAAGGTCTACCTCTACCACCACATACTGCAGCGTCTCGCAGGATTGTAGCAGGAGAGGATGTAGATGACTCTCAGATAAATGGTCCAGTTATTGTCGGAGATGCCGAAGTAGTATTTGAAGCCACAGAAGTTATTACGATAGAACCCGGATTCGAATCTGGACCTGGGTTTACGGCTTTAATTAATCCTGCCTCATGCACAGAAGATTGTGGTGTGTGCTGTGATAGCTGGAATGGGTTCAACATTAACATACCAAATGTTTTTACACCTAATGGAGATGGGGTCAATGACTATTGGCAACCTTGGGATTATTCAAACCCATTTTGCGCCTTCGGAGCTGATCAATACGAATTAACAATGTTCAATCAATGGGGTGGAGTAGTTTATACTAGCGAATATGCCAATGGAAGTTCTGGGTGTTGTCCTTTCGAATCTTATGCGCCAGAAAATCCTATAGACCACGGCTCTATATACTGGGATGGAAGACATGGAGGAAACGGCCAATTTGTTAGTAATGGTGTTTACTTTTACGTATTAACCATTAAAGGATGTGGGAATGAAGAATCATTCAGCGTAAGCACTGCCATATTCGGTTCACTGAAAAGTATGGAACAAGAAGAATTAACAGAATCAATGAACACAAAAGATGATACTATGTATACTACTGAAAACCATATCATTTTGTTCAATGAAGAATTAGAAAATTCAATTTTACCTATTGTTTATCCCAACCCCTCTTCGGAATGGATTTATATCTCTGCTTTAGACGCCAATTCTATCGTAGAGCTATACTCATATTCAGGAGAACTAATTATGACAAAAAACGTGAACAATTCAGTAACGAAAATTGATGTCTCTACCCTTTCAAAAGGCTACTATATCTTAAAATTCAGGTCCAATAACACAATAATCTCAGAAAAAATCGTGAAATTGTAAGTTAATGTTAAAAAATGCATGGATATACCTGATAGTGTTTCTACTTTTTTCTTGTAAGAAAGATGAAGTAGAAATATGCACTCCACCACCTATGTCTCAACAATGGGAGAGATTTGCTGGAAATTATTTTGTGTATGATTCTTTAGGGTCGTTTTTGTATGAAATGAGTATTGAACATTTTTTTTCAGGTTTAAATGAACACGGAAACGAATCAGATAGCTTATCAGTAATCAATCTAAATAATCAGTTTGAATTTGAATTTGAATTTGATAATTCAATAGATCCAAATTTTCTTGATTTAGAAAATATTAATCCACTAATCAATTATAATTCGCACCATTTCTATTTCTGGCATAATGCTGACGATCCAGAAACAGATCAAGTAGAAAATTACTTGACTAATGATACTATTTACTTATCATATATATTAGACAACACTCCTTACTGGTTAGAAGATGGAGTCCCCTTTTTTAGCTGTGAATGCAGAGAAATAGCGGTTAAACAAAACTGATAATAATAGTGATGAAGGCTTTATCGTATTTACCGAAAAGTACCATCTAAAAAG
>CAJXOV010000269.1 GCA_913057815.1 uncultured Flavobacteriales bacterium | reverse complement strand
CTTTAGTATTCTAGGGCTTCTATCCTATCTATACTTAAGACTTGGGAAACGTAAACTAATATTCGAATGAAGCCTAAAGATTTTAAAATCGTATTCATGGGAACACCTGATTTTGCGGTAGCGTCATTAGATGCTATAGTAAAAGCAGGATTCGATGTGGTAGGAGTTATCACATCTACTGATAAACCTGCCGGGAGAGGAAAGAAAATTAAATTCTCTGCAGTTAAAGAGTACGCGTTGCAATGCGGTTTAAATATCCTTCAACCTCCTAATCTAAAAAATCCGGAATTCAACCAGGAATTAAAATCGTTAAACGCAGACTTATTCGCAGTAGTGGCTTTTAGAATGTTACCTGACATGGTATGGCAAATGCCAGAACATGGAACTATAAACCTACATGGCTCTCTTCTACCCCAATACAGAGGGGCTGCACCTATAAATTGGGCAGTAATAAAAGGTGAAAAGAAAACTGGAGCAACCACTTTTTTCATACAGAAAGAAATAGATACAGGAAATATCATTGACTCAATAGAAATTCCTATATCCGAAAACATGACCGCAGGAGAGCTTCATGATGAAATGATGCTTTTAGGAGCTGAATGTTTGGTAGAAACTATACACAAGATCCAATCAGGAGAGGCCAATGGAGTTCCACAGCCAGAGGAAACTGAATTAAAACCAGCACCTAAAATCTTTAGAGAAACTTGTGAAATAAACTGGGTACTTTCGAAAGCTGAAATTCACAACCACATAAGAGGGTTAAGTCCTTTCCCAGGATCATGGACCACTCTTAACGATGAGAAAAAAACTGGGTTTAAAATTTCTAGGTCCGAAGTTTCCGAACTAAAGTCATTAGAGAAGCCTGGAACTATTAAAGTTCACAATAAAGACCTTCTAGTAGCATGTTCTGATGGCTTCATTAAAGTTCTAGAACTACAAATGCAAGGAAAGAAAAGAATGGATTCCAGGGCCTTATTGAACGGGTACACTTTTGAAGAAGGAGCTGGATTTATTACTAAATAGAATTAAGATTGGCACTACTTTCCATAAGGTTTAAAAATGAGTTAGGGTCCATTGAGGAAGAAGTTCTGCATTTCCAAAGTATTCCTGATTTTCTTTCTGCCCAGGATTGGTCAAAACTTTCTGAAGTCACTATAAAAAAAGATAGTACAGAAAAGCTAATGTTACTATTCACAGCTACAACTGCTGGACTAATCATTTATACAGGCTCTAAGAAGTACAAACACAACCTCCTATTTCATAACCTTTCAGAAGTCCTAAACGAACTAGAACAATTCTTTTTCGGCATGTACAAGTTCAGATTAGATTCTGATTTTCAAGCAATAGTCGAAACTGAAATCCCACCTGAAAAGAAAGTGGATCATTCCATCAAAAAAGAACCTGAGAAAAAGAAAAAAGTATTCAGAGAAGAACCCATAAATAAAGCAGAAGATCCAAAACATATCTTTAAAGATGTAAAAGATCTATTTACCAAGGAGGATAAGGACCAAACATTCAAAAAACAAAAACAACATAAAAATTCAGATTCAGATTTTCCTTGGCACACTATCGGAATCATTATATCTGTGATTATAACAGTATCCTCAGGTTTTAGAAATTGTGGTGATAAACCTACAGTTAACTTCACTCCCTCATCTACCACTATAAAAAAAATAAATGCTATAGTAACGGTTATTGATGAATTAAAGCCTAACAGCCCCTACCGAAAAGTAACTTATAAGTTTAATTATTTAGGAAAGCCAATGGAAAAATCTTCCCTTGATTTCAATCACTTAAAGCATAATATCAGTGTAGGAGATACAGTCAAAATAAAATTGGTTTATGACAAGGTAAAACAGGATTTTGTACCCGTGCAAATTTTCATGCTAGAACAATAATTTTTCACCTAATTGCAACCTTTCTGTTCTTTTAAGCATCCAAACATATGTTAAGTATCTATTAACGATAGATAATTGTTTTAACTTCCATTCATATAATTTCATTACCATGTCTAAAGCAAACAGAAGAAGTTTTTTAAAAAACACATCGATAGCTGCCCTAGGAGCAGCAGTTTTACCTGTAGTAGCTAAAGCGAAACCGGAAAAGAAAGATGATTTTATTGGATGTATAGCTACTACCCAAGATTTGTATGGTGAAGGACCATTTTACACTGAAAACCCTCCATTAATAGAGAACAGCCAACTATCAGCAGATGACGAAGAAGGTGTAAAACTGACCATTAGTGGAAGAGTAATGACGTTAAACTGTGCAGAATTCATTGAAGGAGCAGTTATAGACATCTGGCATGCAGATGATTCAGGAGCTTATGATAATGAAGGATTTAATTTAAGAGGAAAAGTCATTTCGAATAGTGAAGGGTTCTTTCTTTTCGAGACTATCAAACCAGGAAAGTATTTAAATGGTAATCTTTACAGACCTTCTCACATTCACTTTAAAATCACACCTCCAAACAGTCCTACTTTAACTACTCAACTTTATTTTCAAGGGGATGTAGACATTCCTGCTGATGCAGCTGCATCTGTAACTTCAGGTGTTTATAATGCACAAGGGAGAATCATCACTCTTTTTGATGATGGATCTGAAGGTTTTGAAGGAGTTTGGGATATCGTCTTAGATGGAAGCGGAGTAAATGGAATGAATGACATCCATTTGGATAAAGGAGTGCTTTATAAAACTCATCCCAATCCTTTTACTAATGAACTTACCATTAGCTATGGTGTATTCAAAGAGGCTAGAGCTAGCTTATTAGTTTTTGATATGAAAGGTCAACAGGTGGCTACATTGGAAGAAAAATTACTAACACCAGAAAAGTACGAAGCCACTTGGAGACCAGAACCAGGCCTTCCTGATGGGCATTACTTTATTAGTTTGAAAATTAATGATCTTCAAGTTCATTATTTAAAGGTTCAAAAAATGAGCAGCTACGGTTATTAGTGACCGCGCTGCCCATCCAAAATTTAACCATTATGCTTATTTTACCATAAGCCTTTTCAACTTAACTGTAGTATCTTTATTATATAACCTCAGGTGATAAATACCTGAAGCCATTGTTTGCCTATTAATTTGAATTATAGATGCTGATTCCCTGTTTTCAATCTCTTGTACTACTCTTCCTTGGGAATCTGTAATTAATAATCGATCTATCACATTATCTCCTAAATCAATATTGACTAAATCCTTCATAGGATTCGGATAAATTTGTATTTCAGATTCTGAAATTTCAGATATATCAGTTACAAATAATGCTTCACTAGAAGTAGTACATAAATACTCTGACATTACTTCTACCCGATAATTACCGCTAATTGTCGGAGTAAAATAATTCACTTCAGTTTCTTCTTCCATTGTTCCATTCAAATACCATACATAGGACACATCATCAATTTGAGTAGCGGTTAACACCCCATTATCAAATTCAATATCAGGTGTTTCAGGATTTTCTCTTTCCGTTAGAATCACCGAGTCTATGTTAGAAATGCACTGATTATTGTTCACTTGTAAAGTAAACTCACCTTCAGAAGAAGTCTGAGTGCTTTGATTAATACTGTAAGGTTCTCCATTCTGAAGCCATACATATTCACCTTCATCAACAGAATGCAGTTGTACATAATTTCCTTCACAGATATCTGTAGAACTAAAAAGTATTTCTGCCTCAGGAATAGTATAAACTGTCACTACCACTGCTACCGAATTAGAAACACAATCTTCATCTACGTTCACCACAGAATAAATACCTCCATTGGTTACAGTGACTGATTCATTTAGGCTGAAAAATTGACTTCCATGAATCCACACATTTTGAAATCCGCCAGCAGTTTCTATATCAGCAGACTCTCCTTCACAGAATTGTAATCCATCATAAGTTAATTCCGGAGATTCTAAAACAAATACTTCAAGAGCAATTTCTGTTGTATCCACACAAAAATCGTTAGAATAGATCATTAGCATTTCCATCTCCCCCTCTACTTCTGGAGTGTAATAAAGATCCGATTCCTCACTAATAAGTTCACCATCAATGAACCACTTAACACCATTTACAAATTCATTTTCTGTCATGATTTCCAACATTCCTCCTCGACAAACAGATTGATTTTCGCTCACATCAGGTTCAATAAGAGAACAATCTGATAGATAAAGACACGAGTTGTCATCACACTCCGATTCTAAGGAAAAATTTGCAGCTTCAGGATCTAAACACCCACACGCAGCATAACAGCATGAGCCATTATCCTCTGAAGCATTAGGATTGTAATTACAAGCACTTAAGTCCATGCATCCATCTAAGATAATTTTGTTAAAAGAGTCAATTGGATTTTCAGAACTATATACGCTGCTAGTTAATAACAGCATACAAAAGAGAGAACATATAAATTTCATGA
>CAJXOV010000268.1 GCA_913057815.1 uncultured Flavobacteriales bacterium | reverse complement strand
ATTCGTCGGCAGCGTCAGATGTGTATAAGAGACAGCATCACAAATGATAGATGACATGTCAGAGATTTTAGAAAGAAGTGGATGTTTCACTCTTATAAAAAAACTTCACGAAGGAATTCGAGAAGATGACTGTCTTGGGATGTGGGATTTTGTGGATCTTTCAAGTAGAACGAATAATTCTGATCTAACTACCGATGAATTCATTGGTAGACTTCAATTGGCTAAAGGTGCTTCTGTTGGGTTAAAACTTTTTGCTTCAATTTCTGAAATAGTTCTTAGTGAAAAACTTTATGGATTAGAATAGCTGTTTTGGCTTAATCCTTGGAGACTGCCCCTTAAATTTATATACCTTTATTAAAAATATCTAGAAATGAAAAAAGTATTGTACCTGATATTATCTATTGTTATAATTATGTCTTCATGTTCATTTGAAGAAGAGTATTCATTCGACAGTGATTGGGGAGGGAAATACCTAGCTACATTAGACATGTCTGGAATTGCTCAAATGGGAGGAGAGGAGATGGAAAAGAAGGAATTAATTCCAGAGGATGAAATTCAAAGTTTAGAAAGTAAAATAAATGATATTAAAGGAATCAGTAATGCTAAAGTAGATCCGAATGAAGAAGATTTTACGATTGACTTTAGCTATGATTTTGAAAATCTTGAAGCTCTTAACTTATTGAACTCTTCTGACTTGGAAGATGGAGATGATGAGTCTCCATTTGGTGCACTTGGAAAATGGAAGATGGAAAATAAGGGAAAGAAAAAGTTTTTTATGAGTATGATGAGTCAGGATGAAATGACCAGCGATATTGATTCTGAAGAGGCTAAACAAGCAGGAGAAATGCTTCAAGTTACCACTACTCTAACTTTCCCTAGAAAAGTTAAGGATGTTAAAAGTGATGTGGCTACTAAGGGAACTAATGATAAACAGGTTATTGTTAAATACACCGGGAAGGACTTAATGGATCCAGAAAAGAACTGGATAATAGAAGTTAAGTTATAATGAGAATAATATTGTTTGTTTTTTCCTTCTTATTCTTTTCTTCTTCGTTATTCTCTCAGGAATTAAAGTTAACGACTACAGGTAAACAAAAGATTTATCCGATTTTCAAAGCCTGCGAGGGAGCTGAAAATGATGATTTCTGCACTCAGCTAGCATTGGATAAGTATATTCAAGACTCAATTGATGTTACCGTTTTAGGTGACTCTATTACTGAGCCTGTTAAGGTATTAGTAATGTTTAGTATAGAAAAAGACGGATCAATTAGAACTGCCGAAATATTAAAAGGAATAAATGAGGATGTGAATGCTGAAGCTATTAGAGTGATAAAGTCTATTCCAGAGTTTTTACCTGTTATAGATGCTGGAGCAACTATCAGGTTTAAAACTACATACTACGTAGAGTTCAACCCTGCTGAACAGCCTAAAGAAGTCTTGATAAAAGAATTGATAAAAGAGGAGGAGTAGTTATCCGAGTATAGTTTCAACCAAAGAAAGAGAGTAATGGCCGAGCTCTTTTTCTGACCCTGCACCATATAATATTCCAGATATTATATGAATTATACTTTTAGTCTTTAGCGTAGAGTCATTTTGAGAGTGATCAGCATCCAATTCCAATTTCATCGTAAGCTAAACCATATGATTCTAGTAGGTAAAAAGGGTGATTGAATTACTGAAAGCACCTCGAATCAATTTATTCTCTCTTCCAAAAGTTGAAACATTTTTTTTACCACTGTAACTTAATGAATAGAAGCACGTCTATCAAACAAGAATTGATATGAAATTATTACTGAGTTTCCTTTTGTTGTTTTTGAGCGTTCACTGTTTTTCACAAGACGGTTATGTGAAAGGGATTGTTAAAAATGATTCCGGAGAAAGTATGTCTTTGGTCTCTGTATTTGTAGAAGAAAATGGTGAAGGGTCTTTTACAGATAAAGATGGGAGTTACAGTATGAAGCTTAAAAATGGGGAGTATACATTAATGTTTACATATCTAGGATTCAGTCCACAGTCTATTCGTGTGAAGGTGAATAATAATATCGAAAAATTGGATGTTGTTATTCAAAAGTCTTCAGTGAACCTCGAGTATGCTGAAATCATAGCTGATAGCAGAGATAGAGCTCGGGAAATCATGAAAAAAGTTAGAGAGTACAGATCTATTACTTCAGCACAAGTGATCGATTTTGAAGTCTCTTCTTATCAGCTTATCCATTTAGAAAGTGTACTTATGAGGCCTAATAGAGCCGACACTATAAGTTACAATGAGAGATTCGACTTAGCTAAGGATCAAGAAGTATTCTTTAAGAATGAGATGTTAGAATTAACAGAGAATCTAGGGAAAGTATATTATAAAAAAGGCAAAGGGTTTAAAGAGATCATTTCTGCTACTAAAACCCATAAAGGAGGTGAAATCCCTGAAGATATTGGAAGGGAACTAACGGCAGGTGGGAGTATTGAATTTGGTGAAAATATTATTACTCCGCAGTTTGAAGGAGAAAGCAATCCATGGGTTTTAATTCAAGGCACAGAAGTATTAGAGATAGACTTGTACAGAACACTAATAAACATTCCAGCGCTTACTGAGAAGCCCATTTTATCACCTTTAGCTTCTACAAGTGCTATAGCATATAAATTTGATTATCTCGGGACTGAGTTAGTAAATGATGAACAACACTATAAAATTCAAGTAACTCCCTTGAATAAGTTTGAAAACTCATTTTCAGGAATTATTTGGTTCACAAAAGATACTTACAAAATTGGAAAAGCTGATCTCACAATATCAGGTGGGAATTTACACTTTGCTAAATCTTTCAACGTTAAAACTGAGTTTGATAATAGAGGTAAAGGATCTTTAATCACAAGTCAAATTATAGAATACGCCATTCAAAATGAACGCAGGGATATAAATACCAGGATAGTAACTGAAATGTCTGAGTATTCTACTAATACAGGGTTAGAGGATGTGGATTTCAATAGAGAAATAAAAATATATTCTCCAGAGGCTTTTGATAGAGATCAAAGTTTTTGGGATATTAGTAGAGCACTGTCTTTGGACTCTGCGTCTCTTCAGTATATACAGAAATCCGATAGTGTAGCTAACTATTTAGAAAGTGAAGAGTATTTAAGTAAAATAGACTCTGCATTTAATAAAGTGAATATTTGGACTCCAATTGTTGGATATGGTAGAAGAAACCGTGAAAAGGGGAATGAATTTTATATCGAAGGAATTTTAGGTCAAATGGTTCCTCTAGGTATTGGGGGATACAGGCATAAGCTTCCTGGCTATTTTGAAAAAGAATTTAAAAACGATTTCAAATTAAAGACCTCTGGATTTCTTGATTATGGGTTTAATAACAAAGATTTAAAAGGGAAGATTACTGTTGGGTTCACTTATAACCCTAAGAAGTTCGTTCGGACCCAGGTAAAGTTTGGTGATTTTTATGACATGGTAAATAACTTCGCTTCTCTAGAGCAAACTTTTAGTCGAAGTAACTATATCAGAACAAAAATGTTGGGATTGTCTCAAAGGATGGAGGTTGTGAATGGACTTTACGCTGAAGTTTCATTTGACTATCAGGATCAGCTTCCTTTGGATAATTTGGAATTCTCAGAATGGAGTACCGAATTATTTGGAGAGTTAAACGAACCCATAGATTTTGAAAGGTATGTAAAGACTGAAATTGGTCTTCAAATGGAATACAGAATAAGACAGAAATACTATTTCAAAAAGAATCGTAAAATAGTACTTCCAAGTAAGTTTCCCTTGTTAACTCTGCAATACAGGAAAGGTATTAACAAGTTGTTTGGAAGTGAAGTGGACTTTGATTATTTAGAAATAGGAGCAAAACAAGAAATTGAAGTTGGAAGGTTTGGAAGTACGAGATGGGAAGCCCAGTTAGGCTCATTTCTAAATCAAAAAGATTTACGAGTATTAGAATACAAGTTTTTCAGAGGCTCGGATGAGCTTTTTTTTAGTGATCCTTTGAGATCGTTTCAATTGTTAGGCGCTACTTTGAATACTCCAAATGAATACTTAAGAGCCAATGTAATCCATCATTTCGAGGGTACAATTTTGAATAAAATTCCGCTGATAAGAAGACTTCAAATGGGGTTAGCAGCAGGAGGTGGTACTTTAAGCATTCCTGATAGTAAGTTTTACCATGTTGAGTTTTTTGGTGGGGTGGAGAAATCGTTTAGACTATTCAAAGAAATGCTAAGAGGTGGTATATATGGGGTTACTTCTGACAATACCTTGGGAAGTTCAAGCTTTACTTGGAAAGTAGGGCTTTCATTTTATAGTCCCTTTAATCGAAAATGGGATTATTAATAATATAATCTGAAACTCAGAATTTATCTCTCTCTTTTTTAAAATGGAAATTTTTAGATTTTCTTTAATACTG